>JADFWI010000582.1 GCA_015222985.1 Pseudomonadota bacterium
ACAAATAGAAGAAGTGGTGTCAACCACTTCCTGCTGCTCCATTTCTCCTGCTGCGGCTTGACATTTGCAAGCACGTGAATGAATTTTCTATGAACAAACATCATGCTAAGGCAAACAATTTCGACGATTCCTTTTGTTGTCAACTAGTTATACCTTGCTCCGCGAAAAAGCGGTCCGCAAGAAATGGTATTTCCGGTTATATGTTGTGAAAAGAAATGCCCACTTTGAGTATTTTCTGTGACATACATGCAAAGGATAAACTGCCAAAGTGACACGCACTTTTTTTCTGAGTCTGCACGATATTGACAGGCATGTGCTATGGCTGCTAACACACAAACCCGATCTTGTGGCCACCAGGGCAGTGTGGCCACCTGAGTCCCAGTTGTGAAAGGCTCTGGCTGTGAAAAATCTAAAAAAACTCCTTGAATCGCATCCACTGGAGGCCTCTGCCGCTTGCCGGATTGATTGTGGCGGCACCCTTGACATCAAAACCTTTTACTATCCACTGAACCACCTTTCTCCCTGCACCTTCAACGTAGGACTAAAAATGAAGACCCGGGTCCGGCTCCTTCCTTACGAAGCCGGTCTTGTGAAGGTCTCTTCCAAGGGTTTTCAAACCGAGGTGCACGAGGCCGACAAGGCCCCGTTTAATTCTCCTTTAGGTCTGATCTTTGCCGCGGCAGCCTATTTCAGGGTAGAAGGTCTTCATATCCAGATCACGTCCGAATCCCCACCACGAAGTGCCCTGGGGGGTTCTTCCTCAGCGGTTGTAGCCCTGATAGCCGCACTCTCAATGGCTTTGCATGATCGAGTGAGCCAGAGAAAAACCGTACTTCTTGCCCATGCCATTGAGGAGGCGGTCGCGGGTGTGCCTTGCGGGCTTCAGGACCAGCTTGCCGCAGCATACGGAGGCATCCATGCTTGGTATTGGCCCTCCGAGCCCTCCGAGCCCCCTTTTAAAGGGGTTGAGGTGTTGACCAAACGGGACTACAAGGCGCTTGAAAGCCGCCTTCTGATAGCCTATTCCGGTGTGCCTCACGAATCCTCCAGTGTCAACAGCAAGTGGCTCCAGCAGTTTGTGCTGGGCGAGGAAAGGCACCTTTGGGCCGAGATTGTCAGCGCTACAAAGGCATTTATCAAGGCCTTGGGCGTGAAGGACTGGGCATCTGCCGTGCAGGCCGTGAACAAAGAAGTCGAGATCAGGAGAAAAATGACCCCTGAGGTTTTCGACGAACTGGGGAGGGCGTTGCTAAGTAGCGCCCTATCGCATGGTTGCGGGGCAAGATTCACGGGCGCAGGAGGAGGAGGATGCATCTGGGCCTTGGGTGAGGCAGAAAATATTGAGAAGTTACGTTCAGCGTGGACTGACATATTGTCCCAGAGGGAAACCGCCAGGCTGCTGGAGGCAAGGGTTGATCCAAAGGGACTTGAAGTGACTTAGTCTTGACGGCGCTTACAATTATGGGGTATAATAAATTAATTTTGCTAAGAAGTTCTACACAGGAGGTCCATTATGTTTGGATTAGGCGTACCAGAAATCCTTATCATTGCAGTGATCATCCTGCTTATCTTCGGGGCAAAGCGGCTTCCGAGCATTGGCTCTGGCCTTGGCCAGACAGTGAAGGAGATTAAAAATATCAAGAAGGAGATGAACGATGACAAGGAATCAGTAAAGAAAAAACAGATCGAGGGAAGTGAGGACTCGGCACCAGAAGGCAAATCTCTTGAAGGCAAGATAGTCGACTCACTTCAAAAGAAGGTCACTGACAAAATCATTGGACAGGTTCCCGGCATAAGGCAGGCCAAGCAACTCAAAGACAAAGCCGACAAAATAAAAAAACTAGTCAGTTAAGAAAAAAATCATCCGCAACGCCTTGTTCTGCATCCGATTGCAGGGATTACGGCCGAGGATGCCTCTGACCCAACCATGTGTTAACGCAGGCCATACAGACATAGTACTGCCGCCCAACCGGATGGTAACAGTTGCGGTGCTTCTTCGAGTTCCTTTCCGTATTTTACAACCATCTCAAGGAAATACTTGGCGTGAAAGAAAGCCTCCAGAAACGGTCGGGTATGGTAAGACCAGTTACTATTGTGTTCGCTTTCGAATTCCTTCCCGCTGGCGCCTGCCTTGATGATTTCCTCAAAGAGGCGACTCAACGTGGTACGTTCCGGCGCAAGAGCCTTCAAAGCCTCAATAATCTCTCTTGTTGTGTCTTGAAGCCGGTAAACCTTGAATGACCCGTAGTAGAACCTGTAAACAGGATCTTCATAACCCCAATGAGAACCTACCTTTTCAAGGAGACTCTCAAGCTGTGGAATCTCCGCCTTGATGTTGGCGAGGAGTTGATCTTGCTTTTCGTGTAACTTTCTAAAATCGGTTTCCAAATCTTCACTGTTCATCTTGATTTTTCTGTTCACACGATTGGGTGTGTCACCTTCTGCAGTTGCCAAAATTCTTTATCGGACAGATAAACATAAGTCAAATTAATCAAAGTGACCTGAATACGATGGTGACATCCTCAGTGTGAACCTGCGCTGTGAGTGACGGC
>JADFWI010000583.1 GCA_015222985.1 Pseudomonadota bacterium
AACGTGTTCAGGTGATCAGAGGCCACGGCACCGTGGCGATTAACGCCACCGATTTCTTCTACAACAACCCACCGGTGATCTGGTTTTCTGATGGGTCCTCACTGGAGGGAAATCAGTATGTGGAGCTGAAGAGTATCTATCCTCCCTATGATGCTGCTAAGATACAGGCATGGGACTGGACCGACGTTGATATTCGGAAGGAGTCGCAGGGTGAACGAAAAGAGTCGAACTCGATCCAGGCTAGAGTTATCCGGGAGTTGAGTACCTGCGAATACCACATGATCGTCGACGACGACGGCAAGGGCGAGGCTGCTGATATTGTGACAATTCGCCTCGTAGGCGATTTGTCCTCACCTTCGCGCATCGATGTCGAATTCTACCACTGCAAGTACTCGCAGAAATCTTCGCCTGGGCGGCGTATCAAGGACTTGTACGAAGTTTGCGGTCAGGCTCAGAAGAGCATTTCTTGGATGTCCTCGCCAGAGAAACGGACAGATCTCTTTACACATCTTATGCGGCGTGAGGCGTGCCGACAGGAAGCTGGTGCCTCAAGTCGCTATGAAGTTGGCGATGGAGAACTGCTGCTGACGATTAGAGAAATGAGTCGCCTGTGCCCCATGTCGCTGAAGGTCTATATCGTGCAACCCGGTGTATCTAAGGCTAACGCCACGCACGACCAGCTGGAACTCATAAGCGTCACAGAGAATTACCTCATGGAAACCTTCCAACTTGGTTTCGGTGTGATTACGAGCGAATGAAATACAGAACACGGCGAAGCTGGGGAAGACGTATAAGCGCGGAATCAAGGTCTGCCGCATCTACAACTTATCTTTCAGAGCGCCTTGCTTGCGCATTGACACTCCTCCGCCGGTCGGGCGGCATAGGGGACGTTGCCAATTTATACAATATATTTTACCGGCACCATCTTTCCAGGACTTCCGCGTCCATTGGATGAAGGTATAAGTGGTAAAGTTATTTCCGGAATAGGTGGCAGTTTTCGCCGGAATCCGCATCTTAGGAACTTTGGTGAAAAACTTACCTTCAAATTGAAGAATGGGAGTGAAAAGAGAGTTCAGAACCATGTCATATTTGCAGCGGGCATAGTGATAGGCCATAAAGAGGTTACCCATTCTGTGCGGTACAAATTAGATTAGCAATTTCTGATAACAACACGATTCAGCGGATGCGCAGAACGCCCCGCTGATTGCAAGCGATAGATGCATGGAAACGGAAAACTGGCATTCAGCATTCAATCCTAGGAAATTTCTATCGAGAGTAAATCTCGACAAATTAATTGAACACAATGAGGCATACAATGAAAACGAGGTGGTCCAAGGAAACACCCCATGCATTCTTTGCAGTAGCAGGCAAGGCCCTGGGATACTGCTGAATGATAAATCATATTTGTGCAAGAACTGCTTTTCCGAAGTATCAACTATCTCATATCCTCAAAAATATGAGGAAGCCCGAAGAAATCATCTAAAAGCAAAAGAGTCAAGGCGAATAGCCTTGGAGGAGTTTACGAAACAGTATGGGTACACCAAGGAGGGTACTTCTGTAACGGTTATTGCTTGGCTGTCTCTCGTTTTGCTTTTTGTTCACATTGGGTTGGTAGTTGTTCCAGCAATACTGTTTCTGGTTTCCTTATCTATTGAAAAGGAGCAGAAACGAAAGCTTCAAATTTGGAATAAACAGAGAGCTGAATGGGAAAATAGTTATCCAGAACCGAATCCGCCAGCATTAAGACATTTTCACGATCCTCAAGCCCAATTAACTGCTAGAGACTATAATATACTAAAGGTATTCAATAATTGGCCGGGATATCCGCCATTTTGGAACTATCTGAGAGAAGTCGTTCTTAGTAGAGACAGAAATCATTGTCAGGTTTCTGGGTGCCCCTCTCGGGTAACTTTACACGTTCATCATAAAACGCCTGTCTCTCAAGGTGGTGAGCATGTGCCAGACAATTTGGTATCGCTATGCGATTTTCATCATGCACTTGAGCCGGATGAAGGGCATGAAAGGATATGGGGTAGTATCAAGACAAGGTATTTCACTATTGTAAGAGCGCACACTAGGCGCAATCGTGCAAGTGCCGGACACCATAATGTTCGGGCACATGTCAGGCGGTTAGAATTGGTTACGGCGGATGAACTTAATGAGATAAAGCGGTTTTATTCCTTGTCTTGTCCATCGTGTGGTAGCGAAAGCATATCTATATCAGTAAAAGACAAAGTTAATGTTCTTTGTGGCTCTTGTTCACAAAATTGGAGCGGACTAAAAGAACTCACAGAAGAAACGGGTCCCAGACTTGCTGAACTTTTAACAATAAAAAGAAATCAAGGTATTTGGAAAGCCAGGTGGGATATGCTTTCATCCCGAACCGGTAATGTTTTTTCTGCGCTCTCATCTAGCCCCAGAACCAAAAAAAAATCGAAAAAGCAGAAAACAATAAAAACCAGACAGACAGAGGATAAGCCACTATGCCCGAAATGCGGTAGTCCAATGAAACTCATATCCCCAAAGCCTGGGCAGCGATGGAAAAAATTCTGGGGTTGTACGAAATATTGGTCTGAGGGGTGTAAAGGGAATAGGCGAGCGTGAATTCGAATACTTGCAAAACAGCTGCCAATCGGGTAAGGGGAGGTTTCTCTCCTCCCCTCCCCACACCACCTTTCTATTACCCACAAGTCGAAGCGATTCTAGCGCCGGGCCTCTTCCTTGAAC
>JADFWI010000584.1 GCA_015222985.1 Pseudomonadota bacterium
AAAACAACCCCATCCACATAGGCCCCGATATTTCTGATGAGCACTGTCATCATCCCCGCCATGGCCCCAAAAACAAGCATGGGAATAAAGTTGGCCGGAGATGAAGAGTCCTCAGGGAGCAGGAAGAAGGCCGCAACTAACGTGTAACCGGTAAAGAGGTGAAACAAAGGACCCGCATATTGGCTTGAATCGGAGAGGTTAAACAAGAGTGCGGTAATGAACACGCCGGCCAGAAAAGATAGCGAGATCTCCCATCGCATGTATCCCCTTAACATGAGGTAAAGGCCACCTACAATGAGTCCCAGGCCGAACGTGGAGCCGATGGCCCCGGACTGTCTGCCCATAAATAAGTCGCCCAGGCTAAATTTTGTAATGGCCTCTGTGCCAAAATACTTAAGATCGGCCAGGGGATACGTCATGGCAAAACCCAGGTCATAATTGCGAAGGGATTCATTGAAATCAAAGACGCCTTTGAACGAAATAACGAGCATGGCCATCGCGAGAAGGGGCGGATTCAGGGGATTAAACCCAATGCCACCAAATATCTGTTTTCCCACGATAATGGCAATAAGGGTTCCCAGGACAATTACCCACCAGGGAGCAGTGGCCGGCATGAGCATGCCCAGCAGGAGCCCGGTGACTGCTGCGCTGCCGTCACCAATAGGGGCAGGTTTTCTCAAAATCGCACTCCAAACCAGTTCCCAGATCATGGCGCAGGCCATGGAAAAGGCAATGACCGCAAGGGCAGGCGCACCGTACTGGCTTATGCCCATCAACACCGCCGGAAGTGCGGCAATCATAATATGGTAATTCTTTGTGGATAACCTACTACCGTCGTGCCAATAAGGCGCGTGGGCCACGACGAGTTTCTTTTGACTACTCATTGGCTGCCTCCGCGGTTTCCATCAGGCTAAGTTCATATTTTCCCAGCTTAATATACTGAAAGATCGGAATCCTGGACAAGCAAACGTAAGAACACAACCCGCACTCAATGCAGCAATCCAAATCATACATGTTCCTCGCATCCTCATAAAGGCGGGCCTCCAAAAACCGAACAAGCATGTTGACCGGGATCTTGACCGGACATATCCTGATACACTCTCCACAGTTAACGCACGGGTAATCTGTTACCTGGGCGCTGTCGGCTTCATCCTGCACCACAATGCCGTCAGTTCCGGGCTCCACCGGCAGGTCTTCCGAATAGGTAGCCACGCCTCTCATGGGACCTCCGAGAATGACACGATCCCGATCGCTCAAAGAGATATCGCAGGCTTGAAGGATGTCCCCTATGCGGGTTCCGATTCTGGCCCTCACGTTTCTGGTGGTACCATCTTTGCCCACTACAGTAAGGACCTTGGTCACACTGGGCCGGCTCGCACTAAAGGCAGTCCCGATAGCAGCCACGGCTTCCGCGCTCATGAAGACGGTTTCTGTGTCCTCGACGGTATCGCCCGCTAAGACCACTTGACCCAGCAAGTCCTTCATTACCATGTGAGGCAGGCTGTTAGGGTAGGTGTCGCTCACTGGCTTTACTTCCGCGCCTGTAGTAGTGGCCTGCTGAACAAGATTTTCAGGCACCGTGATGACGATGCGGTTTGCGCCGGTAATCTTCTTAAGGGCTTGAACACCGCTCTTGACGGCAGCGGCTTCATTTTGGACCACATATTGGTTAACTGTCAGGAGCAAGTCCTGATCCATGCCGTTGATTACGATGGTTCGTATGGTTTTTTCCGGATCGGAAAAGGCTTTGAAAGAAGGGTTTCCGGGAGCGTATTCAAAGAACTTCATGGCCGTATCAAGTGTCGGCTCATTCTTGAACTGATCATCCCAGTTGTCTTGTCCGCCGGCATCGATGGTGATGGCTGAATACTTTTGCGCCAGGGTCCCAACATGTGGCGCTAAGGCGGATATGGTGCCGGTGACAGAGGAGATGACGTATTCGGCGCTCTCCGGTGACGCAGAGAGCCTCTGTCCGGTCTTGACAGCGTCACCCACCTTGAGTGTGCTCGGAGGCCCTCCGTTTTGCGACACCTTTAACAACAGAGTCACCTTCTTAGGGACTGGAAGCTCTTGGACCGAGTCCGGTACCAGGTTGTACTGTAGCCTCGGCTTTACTAAACCTAAGAATGATCTTTTTATCATAGCTCGATCCTTTGTTCTATAATCCCATTAGCGCTCGCTACATGATATGACATGCCGCACACTCAACCGGCCCGGCCCCACTCTCTTCGTGGCAGCCCTTACAATTGGTGTGCAGGGCATCACCCCTTGTTGGTTCGCTCTCCGGGCCATGACAGTCCTCGCCGCTACACGACATGGACCCGTCTTCCTGCTCCTCGTGATGGCAATCATCACAGGCAACACCGTAACCTTCGTCAGCCGTATGAGTCTTGTGATCATACAGAATCTTTCCGGCATTGCTCTCGAACATGATCCTTACAGGTTCTTCAGGGCTTTCCTGCGGGAAGGCGGCATAGCAGACAACTCCTACGACGAGCAAGATTGCTGCGAGGGCAAAGGCCAATGCTTGTTCGTTCTTTGAGGTCATTTTGTATCACGTTCCTTTCGCTGGACCTGGATTGTTGAAAAGCTGT
>JADFWI010000585.1 GCA_015222985.1 Pseudomonadota bacterium
GCAACTTGGTCCTATCCACACGATCCTTGACACGACCCATTGTCAGATGGCCCTTAAAATGCCGTTTCTCCTTTGGAAAGCCAAGCCCCTTGAGCTGAGATTCCAAAGCGCTCTGAAGAGCGAACAAGGCCTGTACGTCTCCTGATATCCCCGCCCAGATGACACGCGGCCGCCTGAAATCCGGAAAAACCCCAACCCCATCCCCGGTCAGCGTAAAAGGGGAAATGCCCTTGGCGGCTTCTTCCATGGCTGCCTGAATTTTCCCTACATCATCCCTGTCAATATCTCCCAGGAACTTCAGGGTCAGGTGGATGCCTTCCCTGCGAACCCATCTGATGTCAAGGCCTGATCCCCGGAGCGTCTCCTGGGTTTTTGCAATTGCCTGAAGAACGAATTCCGGCAAACCGATCGCTATGAAGGTGCGTATCTTCTCACCCATGTTCTATTGACTCGCAGCGTTCTCGTATCCTCTTCAACGCCTCCTCTGAAGCCTGTTCTTTGATCTCTCTTCGGCTCCCTTTGAAGTGATATTTCCATGACTCCACATCCCGACTCCAGGCCAAGGCCATATGAACCGTGCCTACTGGTTTGTCAGAAGCGCCGCCTGTGGGGCCTGCGACCCCACTGACCGCAATACCCAGATCAGTGCCTGCCAACCGTTTGACGCACATCGCCATCTCCCTGACGCAGGCTTCGCTCACGGCTCCGTGTTCTTTGATAATCCCCTCAGGCACCCCCAAGAACTCGATCTTGGACCGGTTGCTGTACGTCACAACCCCCATCTCCAAATAGTCCGAACTGCCTGAAATGTTGGTGAGTCGATGGCAAATCAACCCGCCAGTACACGACTCGGCTACTGCAATGGTTATCTTCAGAGAAAAAAGCGCCCTGGCCACTTCCTGTTCAAGGGATTCGTCTTGCATCCTTCAATCTCAACTCCAAAAGAGCTTCATAACAACTCTCAAAACAGCGTTGGCATAAATCCCTGCAAGTATGTCATCGCCCACAACACCCCAGCCGCCGGGCAACGTCGATTCCAGCCTCCTGATAGGAAAGGGCTTGGCAATGTCCATGAACCTGAAAAGCAAGAACCCGGTCACCAGAGTCTTTACGTTCCAGGGGATGAGAAACATGGTGACCAGAAACCCTGCCATCTCATCTATAACAATTAAGCCGCTGTCTTTCTTGTCAAATATTTTTTCTGCTTCACCTGATACCCACACGGCAAACCCGGTAAACACCGCAATGAACAACGCCCCCTCAAGTGGGCCAAGCATAGTAAGGAGATAGCATAGAGGAACCGCAGCTACGGTGCCAAAAGTGCCGGAGGCAAAAGGGATGCAGCCCGCGTAAAATCCTGTTGCTAACACAACCACGAATCTTTGTCGAATGCCGCTATGCAATGAAACGCCCCGTC
This sequence comes from Pseudomonadota bacterium, assembly GCA_015222985.1. Lineage (GTDB taxonomy): Bacteria > Desulfobacterota > Desulfobacteria > Desulfobacterales. Next base: position 1,418 of record JADFWI010000585.1, read on the forward strand.
ATAGCCTGCAGTAACCGTCTGAAGTTATAGGTTTGTTCAGTTATGCAATTCCGGTAAATTCGCTCGACTTTGACGATGCCGTGCCGTACAATGCTTTCCTACTGCGAAGTCTCCTTTAAGACGGCATCATAGACCGTCTTCAGGGGCATGTTCTTCTCCAGGGCAATCCTCTTGCACTCCTCATATTCCGGTACCACAGAGACCTTACCCGTCAGGTCTGAAATCTCCTTCACCCGTACCTTGCCAAAGGACGTGGCGACCTCTTTGAGTCTTCTGGGCAGCTTTATCCGGTCCGCCCGGCAGTGCCGCACACCAGTGGCCGTGGTCTCAGATAGTATCCGGTGCACCACTTTTTCTCGGTCGATTTCATTACATATAACCTGGATCATGGTTCCAGGTCGATTCTTCTTCATAAAGATTGGAATCCAGATCACATCCAGGGCCCCATCTTCAAAAAGCCTCTCCATGACGAATCCGAATATCTCAGGATTCATGTCATCGATGCTGGTCTCCACGACCGTGACACAATCTGCCTCACACACAGATTCAGGCTCCCCTACGATGACCCTGAGCAAGTTGGGCATCTCTTTCAGGTCCCGTGCCCCAACACCGTAACCCACCTGGCGAATGCGCATCCTTGGCATGGGACCAAAGTCTTCGGCAAGCGATGTGATGATCGCCGCTCCGGTTGGCGTAACCAGTTCATGAGAAACACCGGTGCCGTACACAGGCACTCCTTCAAGGAGAGCCACTGTGGCCGGGGCCGGCACAGGAAGTCTTCCGTGATCGCAGGTTACAAAGCCTCTTCCCACTGGGATCTCAGAAGCCGTTGTTTTGCCAATTTGGAGCCATTCCACCCCCAGAGCAGCTCCCACGATATCGACAATAGCATCCACTCCTCCGAGTTCATGAAAATGGACGTGCTCTTTTGGACAATTGTGAATACCAGCCTCAACCTCTGCCAGCCGGGCAAAGGTCTTAAGGCTGAGGCGCTTTACCCTTTCAGAAACCTGACTCCCTTCGATAAGGCTTCGGATGTCCTTATAATTTCTGGCACACTTGTCCTTCTTATCAACCGCCACGTGTACCTGCCGGCCGTGGATGCTCATCCGCTCGGCTTCAGCAATCTCCAGATGAAAGGCCTCAAGGGGCAAAGCTCGAATATTTTCTTCAATAAAACCAGGTGGAACCCCCAATTGGATCAAGGCTCCGAGAATCATGTCACCGCTGATCCCGGAGAAACAGTCAAAGTAGGCAACCTTCATTCCCATTTACGTCCTGTCAGCCGCTAAATCTGTCAATCTGTCATACCCTGCCGAAATTTTCTAGCACACAACCCCTTGAGAGTCAAAGCACACGGGGGACAAGACAAGGAAACGTCAAAGTCTTTCGAGTTTCCCCAAATTAGAAGGGGTTGCGACGTCTTAAATCCGTGCTGTTCTCAAGGCGCAAGCCGCAAATCCGAATATCGAAATTCGAAACAATGCTCAAAATTCTAATACAAAATGACCAAAACATCGCACTTCATTGTCAGTAAGTAGCTCAAATGTCTCAGATATGCTTGTGCTTATGAATTTGGTGCTTTGGTCATTGGGATTTGGTTGCGGCTTGCGCCTTGAGAACAGCACGAATTTCGTGCTTCGAATTTCGAATTTATCAAAAATCGATCCGGCGACAATCTCTATGATTTCACGGGACTACCTTCGAGAATGA
>JADFWI010000586.1 GCA_015222985.1 Pseudomonadota bacterium
AGCATAGCAACTGAACTGAGCAGCATGCATACTGCACAGCGTGCATCTGTGCTGCTGGCACTGCAGCGCACGCATGGTAACCGATATGTGCAGCGGGTGGTGGCGGGGATTCAGGCGAAGCTTAAGGTTGGGCAGCCGGGGGATGTGTATGAGCAGGAAGCGGATCGGGTGGCGGATGAGGTGATGCGGATGCCGGAGCCGGAGGTGCGGCGGCAACCAGAAGAGGAAGAGGAGGAGCTTCAAGCCAAGCCGCTTGCAGAACAAATCACTCCATTTGTTCAAAAACAGCCTATTGAAGAAGAGGAAGAAGAACTTCAAGCAAAAGAACTATCCAGCCAGGCCTCGGAAGTCACTCCGAATCTGGAAGTCAGCATCAACGCCCTGAGGGGCGGTGGGCAACCTCTTCCCGCATCCACCCGTGCCTTCTTTGAACCGCGTTTTGGTTATGACTTCAGCCAGGTGCAGGTACATACCGACGCCAAGGCCGATACGCTCAACCGTGCGCTGAACGCCCGCGCCTTCACAACCGGCCAGGACATCTTCTTCCATCAGGGCGTCTACAACCCCGGCAGTTCGAGTGGCAGGGAACTCCTGGCCCACGAACTGACCCACGTTGTGCAACAGAGCGCGGGATATCTGCCTCTGGGGCAGGCTCAAGGTCAAAGAGCGGACTCTGGGCATCTGATTAATGTCACACAACATATAGGCAGGGAAGAGACACTCAACAAGCAAGAGGGTGGCAGGACGTCTTCGCCAATCACTCTGAAAACGTCAGTCCTGATACAGCGTGCTTTAGAGAACCGGCAAGCGGTGCAAGACGAGATCGAACAGATGACTGAAGCAACAACAATCCCGCCTTCAGTGATAAGGGAGCTCCTGACTCGTCTGCGCCTGCGTCGCAGGATCTTGGGATTGCAGCAGAGGCGGGTCGAACTCCAGCAGAGACATTGGCGCTGTTTCCCGAACGGAGATTGTGGTTTCGTAGGGATCACTCAACCTGAATATACTGCCAGAAACTCCGCACTACTGGATCGGATCTTTCGTTTGCGCCGGGCGATCCATCAAGAACACTGGGAGCCAGTGACCCTGGCCAATGTGCGCATGGTGATCGCAGATCCCTTAGGTCAGGATCTCGATGTTGATGACGCCCTGCGCATCGCCGAGACTACTTACACCTTCGAGGAAGAAGAGCCTTTCCGTGTAGAAACCCAATGGGAGCGTGTCAGGCAATTTCCCAGTTTGCCCCAAGAACGTCCTCATCAGGGTCTCGTCTATCAGTTTATTGCAGTGACCATGCCTGCGGATATCCATGCAAACACGGTGGCGTCAGCCGAGACTGCACGAAATGCCGTTCGCTCAAATCGCGCTATCCATCTACCCGATGTTGACCATGCTGACGTGGTCAGAGTCTCTTCTATCGAGTCCTTCATTAGATTCTTCAGCCGTCTCAACACCGCCTGCCAACGGGATAACCTCAGGGTGAGACAACTCGAGATTTTCAGTCACGGGGGATTGGATGGCCCGATATTCGGGGATAATCGGCGGCAGTTCGGATTGAACGGAGCACCGCCCTTATCTGCCCTTCCACGTTTGCCCTACACAGGCGATGCTATTGTCTTCTTCCGCGGGTGCAGAATTGGTGCTGGGCAATTCCTTGGGACATTTGCAAGGCAACAGGGAGTGGCGACTTACGGATTCGAGGGGACAACTTCCTTCAGCAACCGTCCCGAGAGTTTCTATGCATGGAGCGAAGGCACCCCTGCATACCAGCTAGAGTTCCCAGGATCGGAGACCGTAAGCCAGCTCATTGATAGGCATCCAAGGGCGACCCCTCCCAGGGGCTATGTACCACGTAGAGAGGTTGTCCAGCGGAAAGCACAGACAGAGAATACCATCTCGGCATCTGAAGAGTTGGAGCCATTCGCGCAGTACTATATTGAGCCGAAGGAGAAGACCATCCAGTCACAAACCCTGCAAGTAACGCCCGGTTTAGATGCTTGCATCTACTCCCCGCGTGGTGGTGGCCACCCTTTACCTCGATCCGTACAAGCTTTCTTTGAACCGCGATTTGGGTATGACTTCAGTCAGGTGCGGGTACATTCAGGTAGCCAAGGCACACAGCTTGCCAAGAGGCTGCACGCCCGTGCCTTTACTGTTGGCTACAATATCGTGTTTGGCGCCTCACAATATGCGCCTGAAACATTGGAAGGTAAAAGACTCTTGGCACATGAGCTTACCCACGTAGTTCAACAGCAATACACCCAGCTTCGCCCGGAGGTTAGCGGTCGGAAAGATACCTCCGCAGTGAGAGCAGAACGGGTTGCTTCCACGGCTGTCCTGAGAGAGAATGCCGTTCCAGTCCGGGCAGTGACATCGGTCCCGCTGTTAGCCCGGTCGGATGAGGCAATTTCTCCAGATGAGATAGGAGAATGGTCAAGTGAATGGTTAAGAGGACATTTGACAACAGATGCTCTGGAGCTTGTTGTGCAGAGATGGCGTATTGCTCCTGGTGCAGATACGGGCAGCGGCTCTCTTGGTGTAATGGTTAGAGGAGGGAGATCCTATCGTGGGCCTTTGCGGCGGGATTTTATCCATGATTTTCAAAGCCATTTTTCCGGGCAAACCCTGCCTCGAGGAAGGGAATTTTGGCCTGGAATACAGTTTTTCGCTGCGCTTTCCGAGATTAACATCGCCTTCTCAATCGACACCGGTACAGAATATGTGGGATTGGTAGAACCCAACCTTGTTTGGACCAACAGAGGATGGGCATCAAGACAGGTAGAAGTCAACTTACTCCGTCTGGGAGGTCCTGTAACAATAACGGCAAGCCTGGCACTGGACGACGAATCCATTGGTTCCCTGACGCAAACACATAACGTGGTTACACCCGGTGTTAGCCCAAGCGTTGCCGCTCATGTTATGAGATTCGGAGACGTGATAGAACGAGTGTGTAGTGAGCTTGGGATGAGACCAGATGTAGTAATGGCTATCATCTCTATGGAAACAAGAGGTGATCCCAGAGCAGGCGCGGGGACTCGTCACAGTCATATTGGTCTAATGCAAGCCGGAACAATAACACGGGAGAGGGGCGAAAGCCAAGAGGCTCACCACGAAAGACTTGAACACTATCTGGAAAACATTGAACAGCAGATTAGAGATGGCATTGTGGTGTTTCAACAAAAGAGACAGACTTTGGAACGAAATCCCTACAATTTCCAATTCAGCACACCTATGACCGAAGATGATCTTATCACTATCCATATGGCTTATGGTGCTGGAGAATTAACTATGAGACTTGCTCTGGCACGGGCCACCCATTTGAATCGTGAGGACTGGTGGGGAGAGGATATTTGGATACCTGCCATCGTTCAAACAGGTGCACATCACCCGCCTTTTGCCGTGACAAGACACACGCGAAACTGGACGCGGGAGCAGTTTAGACATGAATTGATGACATACTGTGACATGTCTGCAGAACAGGTCGACAGTGATTTCCCAACCGATAGTAGACAAACAATCGTGGCGATGAGAAGTCATCTCATCTCAAGGGTGAATGATCGGAAACGAGAATTGCACAGATCAATTGATGTCAACCAGGTCTCCCTAGAAGAATTGGAACAGATGGACCTGTGGGTTTACAGAAGTGCGTTGTTCAAATACGGAAACCTTGACCCCAGAGGCAACTACATGAACCAATATATGGCATACAGGCGATATTACGAATCGGTTCTGGCAGGGCATTGGGTTCCCCCGGTGATAGGTCATATTGTTCTGACAGACGACGAACTGGTTGAGGGTTCGCCAGGAGGCGGTGCTTCTCCTGAGGAGGAACAACCAGGCGAAATCGCCCAGGATTAAGGAGATGCTCAATTTCCCGTATCAGCTAGGGATTTTAAGTGGCTTCTTCAATCATCTGTCACGAGAAGCATTCAAAATGAGCGATGTTGATGCTGATCTGCAACAGGAACCACCACCCATCAATATCCACCCGTTCTCTGCCTTCTTCGATAGAGCCGCTTGGCTTTGGACCATCAACACCATCAGCCATTGCACCTCCTGCACCACAGCCATTCATCCCGGGCGAAGGTCAGGACTAGGACTCTCAGATCACCCAACACCACCTGGTCCAGCGAGCATGCCCACATCAGACCCCAATCACAGAACTTAACAATTGGAAGGAGATCATTGCAAAGCGCTTGGTAAAGAGTTTTCTACCAGCCCCAATTTTGCTTTTATTATCTCTATCTCGCGCTCTAAACGATCAAACCGCTTCTCTATGAACGATTTCAAGTCATGTCGCAGTCCTTTCATCTCGCATATGGTCTCATCCTGCTTTTCAAGCATCTTCTTTCCTATCGAGACCGATTCTTCACCAAGTTCGACAGACTTGTAAAGCAATTTCCCGGCTGCATCAAAACGCTCACCTAATTCTTCCTGCCATTCACCCCTTTTTATCTCGAAATATTCAAATTCCGCTTTAAAATCTTCAAATCGAACCTCTAACCGCTCCACATCTATCGGGTACTTCTTTATCTTTATCTCCTCGAGAAACCGCTCCAAGGCGGAATCTTCGCCTTCCGCAACGATTCTTACATCGTAGGGCTTAACGTTCTCAACGAACCCCATTATTCCCACTCGCCTCGCTATCTCCTCCACTTCATCCCGATACCCGACACGTTGAACCCTCCCTTTTGCGAGAACCTCTGCTCTTTTTATTTCTCTCACTATTAATAAATAAAAGATAAAAGGATAAGTTTTAATTATGGTAGCGCAGATTATAAATACAATAAGTTTAGGAAAAGGGGATACCGAGAAGATGATCAAATTTCGTCCTATACAGAACATCAAAAATACCTTTCCCTAGGGATTAAGGGGGAATGAGGCATGATAAATAAAAACGTTGAGTATATAGGAAAATTGGAGGAGGAAAAATGGCAGTAGCAGAAAGAAACGACCCATACTTGAGCTTCAGGTTTCTGGTAGAAATCCAGGGTTTGATAGTAGGCGGATTTTCAGAGGTATCGGGGCTTCAAGCAGAAACCGAATTTGAAGAAAAAACAGAAGGTGGCGTCAACGATTATGTTCATAAACTGCCGAAGAGAACCAAATATCCTAATATCACATTAAAAAGGGGTATAACTGATTGTGACGCACTCTGGAAATGGCATCAAGAGGTGGTAAACGGAATAATAATAAGGAAAAACGGGTTCATCATACTGCTGGACAGCGAAGGCAACGAGAAATGGCGCTGGTTTTTTGAGCGTGCATATCCCGTGAAATGGACAGG
>JADFWI010000111.1 GCA_015222985.1 Pseudomonadota bacterium
CCAGATTTGGTAAGCCAAAAAACCCGGACCATCTGCTGAAGCACAATGAGCTTCTTGATTTATTTCGTGATTTCCGATGCCTTCGCTATCGTGAAGGGATTTTTGAAAGCAGAAAGGCTATTGCAAGTATAATTGCGGAAAAGACATAAACTTAGGAGTGCCTGGAATGCGAGATAATACTCTGAACATCCTCATTGGCGGTGAAGCGGGTCAAGGGCTGGTCACCGTCGGACAACTCCTGGCCAAAAGCCTCGCGCGAAGCGGCTATTCAATCCTCGTGACACAAAGTTACCAGTCTCGCATACGAGGCGGGCATAACACCTTTGCCATCCGGGCGGGGATCGAAAAGATCATTGCCCCAAGAGAGCCTGTAGACCTTTTGGTCGCTCTCGACAGTGATACCGTCACTCTTCATCGCGGGAATCTATCGTCTCACGGGATCATCGTCCTTGATACCGCCTTAGATATTGATAGTGGTTTTCTTTTGAAAGTACCTTTTAAGGAATTGGCCCAAAACAGGTTCTCAAACATCGTAGCCCTTGGGGTGGTCGGGTCCATTGTTGGTTTGAGCGAAAGCCTGATGGCAGGGGCATTGGATGATTTCCTTGACAAAAAGGACGCGAGTTTGGCTGTAGAAAATCAACGTGTGCTTACATCTGCCGTAAGGTGGACGGCAGAACACGCAAAATTCGGCCTTAAACTCCCCACTATCCCAAACACCTCTCGGCGCTTGATGATGAATGGGAACGAGGCCATTGCCCTTGGGGCCCTTTCTGCTGGCTTAAAGTTTGCTGCCTTCTATCCCATGACCCCTGCTACCTCCATCAATCTGAACCTGGCAGGCCATGCCAAGAAAATGGGTTTGATTGTGGAACAGGCGGAAGATGAGATTGCGGCCATCAACATGGCTATTGGGGCTTCATTTGCTGGAACCCTAAGTATGGTGGCAACATCCGGGGGTGGATTTGCTCTTATGGTGGAAGGGGTAAGTCTGGCAGCTATGACGGAAACCCCCCTGGTGGTCGTGGTGGCCCAACGCCCCGGACCAGCAACTGGCCTTCCCACAAGAACCGAACAGGCTGACCTCGAGTTTGTCCTGCACGCTGGTCACGGTGAGTTTCCACGAGCAGTCTTTGCACCTGGAACGGTGGAAGAATGCTTTCACCTCACCCGCAAGGCCTTTGAGCTGGCAGAGCGATATCAGAGCCCAATGTTTCTTCTGACCGACCAGTTTCTCGCGGATTCCTATCGCACTGTGATCCCTTTTGATGTTGAGAAGTTACCCCCAGTGCCTGTATGTACCGAGAAAGCTGCGACTTCCCCTTATGCACGTTATGCCATAACAGAAAGCGGAGTTTCTCCTCGCCTCCTTCCGGGGATGACCGAACATCTTGTGGTAGCTGATAGCGATGAGCATACAGAGGGAGGTCACATTACGGAAGATCTTACCGTGAGAAGGAAGATGTTGGAAAAGAGGCTGAGAAAGGAGAAAGGGATTCAAACTGATGTCATCCCTCCGGATATTGAAGGGGAAACCAAACCGGACCTGTTGCTGGTCTCATGGGGTTCGAGCAAGGGTGCGGTCCTCGAAGCGGCTTCACTTTTGAGATCCAACGGAGAAAGGGTCGCCACGCTTCATTTTTCGCAGGTTTGGCCGCTTATTCCTGACCAGTTTTTAGGACGATTACAGGATGCAAGGCAGGTCATCAGTATTGAGAGCAACGCCAGCGGTCAACTGGCGCGGCTGATCCGGCGAGAGTCGGGGTTTGAAATCAAGAAGAAGGTGCTTCGATATGATGGACTGCCGCTAACACCCGAGTCAATACTTCGAGAATTAAACCGATGACCTGAATCGACAGCGAGGATATACATGGTAGATACTGATGATTACGGAAACTACGAGACAGCCTGGTGCCCGGGCTGTGGAAATCATTCAATTTTGGAGGCAATAAAACAAGCGCTGGTAGCCAGACAACTGAAACCTCATGAGGTGCTGTTTGTCTCTGGTATTGGTCAGGCTGCCAAGGCACCTCATTATCTTAATGCAAATGTCTTCAATGGCCTTCACGGCCGATCTCTCCCGGTGGCCACAGGCGCGAAGCTTACCAACCCGAAACTCACGATAATTGTTGAAAGTGGTGACGGGTGTAATTACGGAGAGGGTGGCAACCACTTTCTGGCGGCCATTCGTAGAAACATCGACATAACACTTTTGGTACACAATAATCAGGTATACGGCCTGACCAAGGGACAGGCCAGCCCCACATCTCCCGAAGGTTTTGTAACAAAGGCTCAGCCTGAAGGCGTGCCGTCACTGCCTTTCAGTCCAATCGTAGTGGCCGTGGCCATGCGGGCGGGTTTTATTGCCCGCGGTTTCTCCGGCAAGATGGATCATTTGTCCGAGTTAATTCAGCAGGGCATTAATCATCGGGGCTTTGCCCTAATTGACGTATTACAGCCCTGTGTCTCTTTCAACAAGGTCAATACCTTTTCCTGGTACAAGGAGCGATGTAACCCGCTACCAGCAGGATACGACCCTACGGATTGGGAGGCAGCCATAAAGATGGCTGGTGAATGGGGAGATAAAATCCCGATTGGTATCATTTACCGCAACGACAGGCCACCCTTTGAAGATCACTTTCCGGTATTAAGTCAAGGGCCTTTGGTTGGACGGGATGTTGACCGGGTGACGCTAACCAAAATCATGGAAGGCTATTTGTAGATCAGAAAAAGCGCCTTTCTGCATTTCCTCAACCAAGGGCAGGTTGCGCGGCAAAAAGAGAAAAAGAACGACTTTTAGGCGGAGACTTATTAAGGGACAAAATCAAGGGATACAAATATGGTACTGGATGATTTTAAACCGATAGAGATCCAACACAAAGAGATATTCAAACACTTCTTTCTTCAGGACCCTCCTCAGACTTCTGAATTAACCTTTACGAATCTCTTC
>JADFWI010000587.1 GCA_015222985.1 Pseudomonadota bacterium
GGGTGGAAACAGATGGACTGGGCGGCACGGGAATTCTCGCCCAAGGTCTCCTTTCGGTGGAGAGACATAGCTGACACTATAGCATGGCCTGAGAGAAGGCCTTATGTAACACACTTTGACGGTCACAACCATCGTATAGACAGAATTGAAAGGCCGATGGAAACCCTGATCATGGAAAAAGAAGTCTTTTCAGAAGGGCTCTTTTCCGCCAAAATTTCATCCTGGGAAAAGCTCATAAAAATGTTCCTCATCTACCAGAACGGCGAGGCCTGCATTGTCTGTCCCCTGACCTGTACGGAAGGATTGGTGGCCATACTGGAGAACTTCGCTGATACCCCCGAACTGAAACGCATACTCCTCCACTGTAAGGAAGGAATAGATGGAGACTTTGGCATTGGCGCCCAAAATCTCTCTGAAATCCAAGGGGGATCGGATGTGCCAGCCAATGTCCTGGAAGCGGTGAAAGAGGGAGATGCCTGGCGGCTTTATGGCACGAAATTTTTCTGCTCGGCAACCCACGCCGATTATGCTGTCGTGACCGCAAAGCCAACGGGCTCCGAAAAAGTGGCCCTGTTCGTCGTTCCTTCCTGGCTACCCGGGAACAAGGAAAAAGAAATCCGAAACGGCTTCGCCATTGACCGTATCAAATGGAAAATGGGAACCAGCGAATTGACTACTGCAGAAATTATTTACGACGGGGCTGTCGCATATCCTGTTGGGCCGTTAGAGAGAGGAATGGCCAATGTGGTGGGCATCGTTTTGACTTACTCTCGGCTTACGGTCGGCCTGTCAGGAGCCGCAAGCATGACCCGCGCGGCCCGCGAAGCCAGGAAATATAGTGAATTGCGGGACGCATTCGGATTAAAAATAGGTCGCTTTCCCATGGTAGAAGCCCAGCTTAATAATATTGAGAATTTCGCCCAGCGAACAACCGCAGGGGCTTTTAAGCTGTACAGGGATGTTCTCGGCCTGAAAGGCGGACTCATGGGCGGGATTGCCGCTGATGAACCAGAGCCCATGAAAAAGAAGCGTTTTGATGTTCGCGAGCTGGTCATGCTCCAGAAAATAACGGCCTCCTGGGATACGGTGGACGTATTGAGAATGGCCATGTCCATCTTCGGTGGACACGGGGTCATAGAAGACTTTTCAAGCCTGCCACGGTTGTATCGGGACGCAGCAGTCAACGAGCTATGGGAAGGTCCAAAAAATGTCCTGCTTGCCCAGATCCACCGGGACCTACAAAGGGTGTCCGAATGGTATCCGCCATCAGAATTCGCCAAGAACATACTACTGGGTGCTGACAAGAGAATCGTAGATGAGTTGTCAGATGAAATTTCTGACTTGGTTTCGTATCCTAGCCTCGTCGAAATGAACGAGGAAACAGTTCGCATCTGTCAGCAGTGGGACAACTTCTGTGCCAGGCTTTTCCATGCTTACCAGGACTTGGCGAAAAACGAGGTCGAAAGACATCATTGATTGATGGTAGATGGCAAGACCCCGAAAAAAATGGGAGGAGCTTAGCCCCTCTCTGCTATGGATAGGTGGTAAATGACCAATCAAACAACGTTCGCATCTCTTAACAAAGAAGCAAGAAAGGCCAAGCAGCAGGTCATTATTGATGCGGCCGAGAGAGTATTCGCGTCCAAAGCTTTTAATCAGGTCAGCATGCGAGATATAGCCGGGGAAGCTGCTATTTCTCATGCCACCATCTATCGCTATTTCCCCGACAAGCAGGCTCTGCTTGTAGAGGCCTTTGTGAGAGGCATCAGAGAAATCATTAAATCGATCAGAACCAGTTCTCAAAAAGAACCCAGAGACGAGATTCGTGATGCGGCTGAACTCTTTGTTGACTTTCTTTCCAGGAACGACCACTACTTCAAAATGATGAGCCACTTTATGCTCAATGGGGATCTAAGCCCAGAACGTGTTGACAGGCTCAATGCAACAGTCCGCCCCTTACTGGATCAATTTGAAATCATCTTGAAGAGATTGGGGGCTGAAAAAGATACACGATACCTTGCCCATTGTTTTTTTGCTGCCCTCAATGGAATTCTTATCACTTTCCGGGATTATCCTGGCAGAAGCCCAGAAGACGTGCAGTATCATATGAAGCTTCTTGCCCAGATGACCGCCCGCTTATTCGAACAAGGATCTGCCGGTTGGAAATAAGACCGGCCTTCGACGGGAATATCAGATATTCCCTTGATGAGATTTCAGAAATGATCGGCATGACCAATTTGAACATGAGCGAAGTGGAACAGATCGAAAAAAGTCTGACTTACGCGAAGAAAAAATTAGCCGAGATCGGGGAGCGTATTAAAGAGCTGGAACTTCTTGAAGAGGACCTTCTCAGCGTCAAGGCATAACTCTTTAACCGTCTGGACGAACTCAAAAGGTGAACGATACTGATGGGTCAATAGATATTAAGGAGGAAAAGATGTTTGATTATATGCTCACAGAGGAGCAAATCAAGATAAGGGACAATGTTCGCGACCTGGTCAAGTGGGTACCCCGGCAGATGATCCTGGATATGGATAATGACAAAATCCGGTTTCCAAAAGAATTCCTCCAGGAGGCGGGCCGCCGTAATCTCATGGGCTGCCGTTATCCCAGAAAGTGGGGTGGACGGGACATGGACTGGGTCACTACATGCATGATTCTGGAGGAGGTGGGCACACTCGGGTATACCTTTGGTTGCACGTTCGGTGTTGGCGCCGAGCTTGTATGTGATGCCATCATTCTTCACGGAACCGTTAAGCAGAAGGAAAAGTATGTGAAGCCCCTTCTAAGGGGAGAAATATTTGCCGCCGAGTGCCTGACCGAACCCAGGGGAGGCTCTGATTTCTTCGGGTCAACCACCAGTGCCGAGGACAAAGGGGACTACTTTCTCCTGAATGGGCAGAAGCGCTTTATCGTCGGGGCAGAGGGTGCGGACTATTTTCTGGTTTACGCGAAGACCAATCCTGATGCTAGGCCGCATAAAGCCCTCACCTGTTTTATCGTGGATAGAGGACCAGGCGTAGAAACCAAGTATCTCTATGGACTGATGGGGTCTCGCGGCGGTGGGGCTGGCCGCCTTGTTTTTAAGGATGTTAAGGTTCCAAAAGAAAATGTGGTCGGGCAGGTTGACGACGCCCTTTCGGTTTTCAACACCATGATGATTCCGGAAAGGCTTGGCACAGCCGCCATGACCATCGGAGCGGCTCGGCCCGCATTGGATGTGGCCACCGGTTATACGAGCAGACGAAAGGCCTTTGGCAAAACCATTAACGAGTTCGAGGGAGTGAGCTTTCAGGTGGCCGAAGCTGTTACCCTCCTGGATGCATCTCGAGCAATGACCTACGCCACATGCCGGGCCGTAGATTCGGGCATCAATCCTAACCGGCTTCGCCGGATGGTCTCTGAGACCAAACGTTTCGTCACTGAATCCTGCCAGAAGGCGGTACACCATTCCATGCAGGTTATGGGGGGCATCGGTTACACAAACATTTTTCCCATCGAAAGGATCTCACGGGACCTGCGCCTTGCCACGATTTGGACCGGCACCAACGAGATTATGTCTATGATCATTGCCCACGAGTGGTA
>JADFWI010000588.1 GCA_015222985.1 Pseudomonadota bacterium
ATTTCAATAATTCAATGAACTTCCAACAAAGCAAATCCCCTCTGGGGATAACCAAAGCCTGGTCCTCTGGGCTAGGATTTTTATGTCATTTGAGGTGTCGCGCTATCCTCTCAACCACTTCATCTACGGTCAGGTTTGTGGTGTCCAGAGAAAAATCCCCCACTTTTTCGTAAACGGGCATTCTTTGTTTGAGCAGGGCCCTGGTTTCCGCATAGATATCACTCCCCAACAGATCTGGCCGCTGCTGCGAGCTTGACTCATCGCTTTGGATTCTCTGGATCATGGTGTCAATGTCTGCCTTAAGGAGAACAAAGGAGCCGTTCTTGCCAAGAGACCTGACATTGTCTTTGTCCATGACTGCCCCGCCGCCGGTAGCAATTATGCAGTCCTTCGTGGCAGAGATTTCCCGAAGGACCTCCTTTTCACTTTCCCGAAAAAAGGGCCAACCTTCTGAAGCAACTATGTCACTTATGGTTCTTCCGAGTTTTTTTTCAAGAAAGAGATCTGCATCGTAGAATTGCCTTCCAAGTCTTTTTGAAAGGGCTTTGCCCACGGCTGTCTTGCCAGTGCCCCTGTATCCGATCAAGACAATGTTCATGTGGTACAATCGTTGTAACTACCCAGCTATTTAGGTTGAAGACTGAAGACTGAAGGCTGAAGTATTTCAACCATTTTGCAACGCTCGAATCAAGCCATTCAAAACCTTCTCAGTTTTGACTACCTTTGGTTCAATCAGAGATGAATTCTCGTTGGGCAAGAAGCCCAAACGCTTCGATAAACTTAGTTGATTAACAGGTCGTGAGGCTGAAGACCGGAGGCTGAAGTGACCTAACAGTCTTCAGCCTTCAGTCTACTCACCTACAAAATAATCGGCCTGACTGTCACGTGCGCATCCTTCAACTGTGATCACGCATGATTTGTCCCTATTAGCCTTCCACCTTCAGTCTATCCACCTGAGTAGTTACCAATTTTCTATCAAGAAAACGAATTTCATTACCAACGGACTAGATTCCTAACTTCCCTAATCTCTTAATCTTTCCCTCTCAGCATATTTGCTACAGCTTCCACGGCCATCAGATACCCTTCTTTGCCGAAGCCGGCCACTCGGGCTGTTGCGACATCAGCAACAAAAGACCTGTGCCTGAATGGTTCTCGCTTATAGATGTTTGAAAGGTGCACTTCAATGATCGGAATATCGAGCATCAAGAGTGCATCTCTTATGGCAACGCTGGTGTGGGTATATGCTGCCGGGTTGATGATCACGGCATCATAACCTTCCAGGGCCTCTTGGATCTTTTCCACTATTTCGCCTTCATAGTTCGATTGAAAGGTATGAGCCGCCATTGCCAACTTATGTGAGGTCTCCTTGATCTCTGAGTCGATCTCTTCAAGGGTCGCGCTACCGTACAAAGACGGCTCGCGTCGGCCCAGCATGTTCAAATTCGGCCCGTGGATAACGAGGATTTTTCGGATTTTCGATTCTGTGTTCACGGTTATTTCCCCTATTCCACAATTTTGAGTGTTAGATTTAACCCAAAGACTCAAGCCTTTCCCAGAAGTCCGGAAAAGATTTCTTGACGCAATCAGGGTCTTTAATGGAAACGCCGTCAATGGCCAGCCCTGCTATGGCGAAACTCATAGCGATCCGGTGGTCGCTGTAGCACTCTATTTCCGCGCCCCCTGTAGCCATGCCTTGTATGATCATTCCATCAGCTTTTTCTTCGGCCTTAGCGCCGATCCTTCGAAGTTCACTAGTCACAGCCCTGATTCTGTCGGACTCTTTAATGCGCAGATGCGCGATGTTTTTCAAGACTGTCTTTCCCTTCCTGAAGGCAGAGACCACAGCAAGGCCGGGAACCATGTCGGGCACGTCATGCAGGTCAAAAGAAAGGTCCCCGTGATTGGACAAGGGCCCCGTGATTTCCAGTCCTTTGCCAGAGGTGTTGATCCTGCATCCCATGATCTTGAGGATATCCGAAAAACGCAGGTCTCCCTGCAAGGAGCCCGGATTGATATTTGGTATCCTCACCGTGCCTCCGCAGATGGCGGCGGCCGCCATCAAATAGGTAGCGCTCGATGCATCGCCCTCCACAACATATTCCCGGGCGTGATAGGCCTGTGGAGCTTTGATCAAAAAAGACTTGAATTGTCCATCTGAGACGTTCACGCCAAATTGGGCCATTACATCCAGGGTCATTCGTACATAAGGCCGGGACGGAAGAGATCCCAGCACCTCGATCTCAGAATCCTTTCCGCCATAGGGAGCTGCAAGAAGGAGGGAGGAGAGGTACTGGCTGCTTAGCCCTGCGGCGAGTGTTATCTTTCCGCCGGAAAGTCCCTTTGCAAGGACTCGAACCGGAGGACATCCGTTTCCTTCAATACACGCAGCTTGAACGCCAATATTTTCTAAGGCATCAAGGAGGGGTTGGATGGGCCTTTGACGCATACGAGCGTTGCCATCAAGAACAAAGGTCCCGTGTCCAAGAGAGACCGTGCCGGTAAGGAGTCTGAGGCCGGTTCCATTGTTTCCCATATAGATGGCCTCAGAAGGGGTGTTGAGCGCTCCGCCGGTTCCGTGGATGTTCAGGTCGCAACCCTTGCGCCCGATAGTTGCTCCCAGCAGTCTGAGGGCATTGATCAAATACTCCGTATCTTCGGAAATCAGGGCATCTCTGACAAGCGAGTCGCCTCTGGCAAGGGAAGCAGCGATCAGCGCCCTCTGAGTATAGCTTTTTGAGCCCGGCACGCGAACCGTGGCATTAATATTCTTGATCGGCTTGATGTGCTTCATTCAACAGCCTTTTACAGACAACCTCTCTCATTTCGTCGATAGGAGCCTCCTTGCCCGTCCAGGCTCTGAACTGTTCAACGCCCTGATGGACAAACATCTCAAGTCCGGACGCTACTGTACATCCTGCCGCTTCTGCCTCTTTAAGAAGCAATGTCTTAAGCGGGTTGTATACGGCATCGGCCACAGCCTTGTATGCGCCCAGCACCTCCCTTGGCACAGGCATCTCATCTGTTTTGGGATACATCCCCACAGGAGTGGTATTTACCAAACAGTCGCCACCGATGCTCTTGATCTCAGAAAGGGGAACAAAAGCACAATCAAATTCTTCGGCCAAGGCGCGGCCTTTTTCGTAGGATCTGTTTACCACAATTGCCGTTCCACCTTTGCTCGTGATGCCAAAAACCACTGCCCTTGCAGCTCCTCCGGCGCCAATCACCACGAACCTGTGACCCTGTATGAGAAGCAAGGTTTCGAGGCACCTGGCGGCGCCGATCCAATCTGTGTTGGCGCCGCGCACGTTATTTTTGCCAAACACCAAAGTGTTGACCGCTCCAATCCTTTCGGCCGTATCATCGATTTCGTCCAAGAGCCCGATGATCTGTGTCTTAAAGGGATGAGTCACACTTGCGCCTTTTACGTTAAGCGCTTTCATACCGGTTAGGGCCACGGAGAGATCGTCCACCTCAAAGGGCAGATAGATGGCATCCAGGCCAAGGAGCCTGAAGGCGGTATTGTGCATCAGAGGGCTCATGCTGTGCCCCACAGGATTCCCCAGGATGCCGTAGAGAGCGGTTTTGCCGCCTACAGCAAAAGATGTGTCCACGTCATCCGACTTTGCCTGCAGATCGGACCTATTGGAAGAAACTGCAGACTGGAGCCTTTTGGATATTGATACGATCCCTTGAAATATCTCCTGGATCTCGCCAGCTTTTAGTGGCCCCTTGTTGTGCTTGGCCAGGTAGTCAAAGATTGCCTGTTCCCGCCAGGGGTCATGGACGTCCAGGCCATCCTTGGCTTTGACTCTGCCGATTTGAAGAGAGACCGAGGCCCGTTCGTTTAACAGCCTTAAGAGTTCAAGGTCCAGGGATTCAATCTTGTCCCTGAGTTGGTCTAAGGAATTTTTGGTCATGTCCTCAGTTCTTCAATAACATCTGTGATGATGTCCGGGGGTACTTCATCCGTTACGAAGGGATCCCCTATTTTTTTTATCAGGACAAAGTGAAGCTTTGCCCCCACAGCCTTTTTGTCACTGGCCATAAAGGCAAGGATTTCTTTTGTGCTGAAGCCTGCCGGGATTCTGGCGGGCAGCCCGTATTGCTTGATCACGTGAACTATCCTCTTACATGACTGATCATCCAGGTAGCCAAGTATATGAGAGATCCTGGCAGCAGCAACAGTTCCTATGGCCACGGCTTCACCGTGAGAAAGCCTGTAGTCTGACGCGGCCTCCACGGCATGCCCGAGAGTATGGCCGAAATTCAGGATCCGTCTTAAGCCCCCTTCTTGCTCGTCCGCCTCAACGATATTGGCCTTTATCTTACAGGATCGCTCCACCAGGGTCTTCATCAGAGCCGGCTGTCTGTTGAAAATGGCATCCTTTTCCTGTTCAAGCAGTTCAAACATCTCTTCATCGCTGATGATGCCATACTTTATGATCTCGGCCAATCCGTTCTTGAAGTCCCTGTCAGAAAGGGTTTTTAAGAAGGACAGGTCAATAAAGACAGCTTTTGGCTGATAGAATGTGCCGAGCAGGTTCTTGCCTTCGGCAAGATCAATGCCGGTTTTGCCGCCCACACTGCTGTCCACCTGGGCCACGAGGCTGGTAGCAATCTGAACGTAAGGGATAGAACGCTTGAAGATAGAGGCTACAAATCCGGTCAGGTCACCAACCACGCCGCCACCCAGGGCAATCAAGAAGGATTTGCGGCTGGCCTTGAGGTTCATGAGTTTTTTCACCACATCAAGGACGGTCCCAATTGATTTTGACGGCTCCCCTGCCTGGATTTCAATTATGTCTACGGGCAGTGCAGCTTCCTGCAGCTTATCTTTGACAGTTTTTCCGTAAAGGGGGTTTACGACTGAGTCAGTAATGATGACGTACCGATCCACATAATCCTGGATTCTGTGGATTAGCCTGAGATGGTCTAGGATCCCATGGCCCACGTAGATTCCGTAGGAATCATTACGGGTTTTTTCCAGATTGACTCTAATGCGCTCCATGTCCTTGTGCATACCCTTTTCTGACGATATTGGCAATCGATTCTATTTCATCCATGAGCTTATGGAATTTCTCGGGCTTCAGTGACTGGGGCCCGTCTGAGAGGGCATTGCGCGGATCGGGATGGACTTCTATCATCAGGCCATCTGCGCCGACTGCCACAGCCGCCTTTGCAAGAGGCAGGACAAACCTCCATTGACCAATGGCGTGGCTGGGGTCGACAATGACGGGAAGGTGGGTCTTTTCCTTAAGCACCGGCACTGCGCTTATGTCGAGCGTATTACGCATGGATGTTTCAAATGTGCGAATACCACGCTCGCAGAGCATTACATTGTCATTACCCGAGGCCATGACGTATTCTGCAGACATGAGCAGTTCATCCAAGGTGGTCATCATTCCCCTTTTTAGAAGAATGGGTTTTTTCGCAAGACCAACAGCCTTAAGGAGTGCAAAATTCTGGACATTTCTGGCTCCCACTTGAAGCACGTCTGCGTAGCTTTCGATCAGTTTCACGTCTGAGGCATCCATGACTTCGGTAACCACGGGCAACCCGGTCTCTTCCCGCGCCCGTGCCAGGATCTTCAGGCCCTCTTCACCCATGCCCTGGAAACTGTACGGAGACGTCCTCGGTTTAAAGGCGCCCCCTCTCAGCATGGAGGCCCCAGCCTTTTTTACCGCAGTAGCAGTCGCCATTAATTGCTCTTCGCTTTCAACAGCACAGGGCCCTGCGATGACTATGCATTTTGAGCCGCCTATCTCCACGTCTCCTACCTTAATTACGGTGTCTCCATCCCTGGTTTCCCGGCTTGCGAGCTTATAAGGCTGCAAGATGGGCATAACCTTGTCAACGCCCGGCATGTCTTCTGCTGCTTTCAGACGCACCTTGTCCCGCTCGTCTCCAACAGCGCCGATGATGGTCCTTTCAACGCCTTCGGAGACGTGAGCCTTGTACCCCACGGATTCTATCCATTGAATCACGTCATCGATTTGCTCCCGCCCTGCCTTTTTCTTCATGACGATAATCATTTTGAGATCTCCTCCCTTTGAAGAAATGAAAAGGGCCGCGGCGATCTGTGCCTCCGCGACCCTTTGTCCCTAAACAAGAAAGCCGCGGGCAGGCTGTCCGGCCTGCCCACGGCTTAAGGTTTTTTATGGATTAGCTATTGCCTAGTCCTCCTTACGCGCCCTGGGCCGACCGGTCCAAAGAACCAATAATAATAGCCAAAATAAAATATTCCCATTTCCGCGTGTTTTCCCAATTTCATGCTTTTTTCTCCAAGTCTAGTGTTGTATACTGTAATAGATTCCACGCCATGTCAAGAGAAAAATGGAGTAGCATCTCAAAAGGTTCGGGTAACGCGGTTGCCATAAGCGTCGGGGGATGAAGGTTATTGAGAACTTACAAAATGGAAAGAGAAATGGTTGATGAGACGACAGATCGCCCTGAGTGTTTTGGACATCTGGACACGGTTTTTCCCATGGGAGAAGAAGGGTTTAGGACCACACCCCCCGACTGCATGAAATGCCCGTTGGCAACGCCGTGCATACGGGCCGCCATGCGAACCCCAAACGGCTTGAAGCAGGAGGAGGAGCGAGTTGATCGGGCCTACGAGTGCGGCATGATCGGAACGCTTGAGCGCTGGTCCAGAAAAAAGCTCATCCGCCAAGAAATAGAGGAGCAGATCAAAAAGGCAAAGTCAACGCGGTAAAATCATCTACTCCTTATCCACTCCTACATAACAGATCGTAGTCAACAAGCAAGGGGAATGGCACCTTGATATGTGTCACACGGCAGTATCTTTCACACAGGTCCGTAACGTTTATCCCCATTTCTCTTATCTTTTTCACATCGGCCTTCCACCAACCGGCTTCACAGGTAAGAAACTCCTTGCACTGGCTCTGTTTCACTTGAAAGAGTTCCGCATACTGCTCATAGGCCTGGGCAATCGTGTATTGCCCAAATACGTTGGAGTAATAGACCCGCTTGCCACAGCCTACAGTCACTAACATTGTTGCCATCATTAGAACGGCAAAATCTGTGCATAATACTCTCGTCATTCTCCCTTCCTCCCTTACAAACTTGTTCCAATCCTAACTCTGACCACCTCCCTTCACAAAAAATAGGCCATGAAAGTCGCACCTTCGGGTGGATTGCCTTCATGGCCATTCGAAAAACGCTATTTGTGTGTTTTCTGCTTTGGTTCTTCGAGAGCTACATCTTTACCGAGAATATATCAAGAAAGCCTTCGTGGCCCCACCCTCTGAGTCTTTACCCTATAGTTGCATAAACAACATGACAAAAGGTTCAAAAAAGCAACAATAGCCGTTCGTTGCGGTTTTTTTGAGTAGTTTTGTGGAATGCACTGCGAGTGATATCCAGAAAACCAGAAAAACAGCCATGTTGTTTACCCTTCGGGAAGGCCGATGATACAGCATCTGCTGCGTTGCCTGTCCGCCGTACAAGACTTTGGCAGGCGGGTCAAGGGATCGGCGTAAACGACTA
>JADFWI010000589.1 GCA_015222985.1 Pseudomonadota bacterium
ATATGTGTGATATTCCGAGGATTATTTTTTGAGCATAACGCAGAGATTGGGCAAAAAGACCATTTATGGATGGACACTAACTAGTTCGTGTCGGCCCGAAAACTCCTCTTTTTGTCATTTCGACTCCAGGAAGAAATCTTATCTTCTCAAGGCGTTACACATTGAAGATCTCTCGCTTCGCTCGAAATGACGAGTTTGTCTGGTTTTCGTTTACGCACCAGTTCTGAAACTTCACAGGGGGGAACTGACCAGATTCCTAAGAGAATTCCAATTTTTGCCAAGATGAAAGAGAAAGGAGGAACAGTTACGATGAAGAAATGTTTTAGCGTTGTCCTTTGGTGTACGTTTTTCCTGCTCGGTGTAGTTGGAAACAGCTTTGCCGAGATATCAGCTGATGAATTGCTACAGATCCTTATTGAGAAAGGGATCATTACCCGTGAGGACATTGAGAAGGCAAAGGGGCCAGAGGAAAAAGACGTAAAGGTCTCTCAAAAAAAGGAAGAAACCTTTGTAAAGGCGGCTCGCAGGCCCAAGAGTGTCAACTTCAAGGGGCGTGTGCAGGCGCGGTTTACCTCGATAGAAAACGGCAACCTTGACAATGTAACATCCCAGAAGGCGTTTGACGACTCCAACTTCGACGGGTTCTCTATCCGGCGTGTTCGTCTGCGCTGGTTCGGAGATGTGACTGATCATTGGGGGTATCACGTGCAGGTGAGCGCGGACGGCGATCACAATGCGGACAAGCTGGATCCTTCAACATCGGATTACGAACTCAAGAAAGATGATGTCGGCCTAAAGCTACAGGATGCCTATTTTACCTATGACGGGGGTCCTTATTTCAACATCAGAGCTGGGCAGTTCAAGACACGGTTTTCACCGTCATATACTACCGCCGGGCCCACGCTCCCGCTTTGTGAACGTCCCCTTGTAATCGACAAGCTCGCCCGAAGGCGTGAAATCGGTATCAGCATAGAGTCAGACAGAACTGGTCAGTGGGACGGCCGTGCCCACGGAGCAAAAGTGCATGACAAGCCTCTCTTCTACGCAGTGGGTCTGTACAACGGCAACGGATTCAATAATATGCGTAACGACAACGAAAATTTCATGGTAACCGCCATGTTGTTGTGCCGACCGTCTCCGTACTTCAATTTCGGTGCAAGCTATGCGTATGACCATGTGGGCTACGACAGCGAAACCACGGTCCTTGGCACTGCCACGGTGGTTGACGGAAACTACGTCTATGAAGTTGATTCAGACGGCACAGTAGGAAAAAGGATGAACATCTGGGATTTCAATTCCGCCCTTGACCTGGGCCCCTTTCACCTCCAGGCCGAGTATGTGCAGCAACACGGGCACGGATTTGATCGTGCCTACGGCTATGGCGTGCAGGCGCAGTATGACCTGACGGACAACTTTCAACTTACCGGCAGGTACGATGAGTTTGACCCGAATGTAAAGGTTGATAACAGCCTCGACAGCCGTTGGTATACCTTGGGATATAATTGGTTCTTGCGCGGGCAGGATATCAAGTGGCAGCTCAATTACACGTTCCGTGAGGAGATGCATGGCGAGAAAGAGGACAATGATGTCTTGATCACGCATTTTCAGGTACTGTTCTAGCCGTCCACATGAAGCATCGCCTTGTCCTAACCGGGATCACCCGGAATTCTCGAACAGTGTGGAAGAATTTACAGGCTGTCTGGGCTTACATAGATCCGGCCTCGCCGGCTTACTCTTTGAAAAAAGGGCTATCTTGCTGAATTAGTGATATAATTTTTTCGATCCCTAAGTGCAAAGGGTTTTCCACCACTCCTGGCACGAAAGTTGCGTCAATCAGTACAATTATTGAAAAATTACCCGTAACCGTTTGAGCGATTTGTCCTCAAATTCAAGCTTTTGTTCCAAAAAAACCTAAAAATACTTGACAAGTGCATTAGGAGCATATAATAAGTCGGGCTTATCAAAGCTGCTTTAACAAGAAATAACGTCATTATGGGCGGTTAGAGCGGACCCCGTTCGAATTTCCGACGGGGTGTTAAAAACCCGGTGCAAAAAACCGGAAAGAGGAGGTGGTGCCCGTTTGACGGTCAGGGTCTATCCCCTTTTTGAAGGGGATGTTTGTTTACATGGATAATATGGATAAAAAGCGATTTTTTAACCACTAACAGGAGGAAAATGGAATGAAGAAATTTGCAGTAATTTTGCTGGCACTCGGCCTTGTGGCGGCCTTTACC
>JADFWI010000590.1 GCA_015222985.1 Pseudomonadota bacterium
AGGAATACATTGAGTATTTCGAGGATTGAAATCTGAGTCTGACGCAGAGATTGCGGAAAATAGCCATTTTCGGACGGACACTAGTTAATAACATGCATGTCTTGTTTAACATAGCTGCCCTCATCAAACTTGCAGTGGTTTTTGTCTTCATCATCGTCCTGATAAGACAAAAGCTTTCTCTTGGCACAGCTTTGGTGGCAGCATCGATCCTGCTTGGCCTGTGGTTTCGTCTTTCTGCCTGGCAAATAGGAGCCTCCATTATTGACTCCCTTATCGCAGAACGCACGGTTGTACTCTTTGTTGTGGTCACTCTGATTCTGATCCTAAGCCACTCAATGGAAAAAACCGGGCAAATGACACGACTTCTGGACTCCTTCAGGGGAATCAGCCAAAACATTCGCCTGAATCTGGCGATCTTTCCGGCCATAATCGGGCTTCTTCCCATGCCTGGAGGAGCCATCTTTTCTGCCCCCATGGTGCAGGAGATGAGCAACCATGAGGCGCTTCGTCCCGGACACAAGACCCTTATCAATTATTGGTTCCGTCACATATGGGAGTTTTGCTGGCCGCTGTATCCTGGCGTCATTCTCGCGTGCGCCCTTTCCGGTATTGATCTGTGGGCCTTCGTTCTTGTCCAGTTTCCCTTGACGCTTTTCACCGCCTGGATAGGATATCTTACACAGTTAAGATCCATCCCGGTTCAAAAGCATCCCTCTGCTGCCGATTCCGACCAGTCTCGCGGGAGATTTCTAATAGAACTGACGCCGATACTCCTGGTTGTGGGAGGCGCCCTTTTTTTTGGAGTCCTGATCTACCTGTTGGGAAACGTGTGGCCGCCATTGAAATCAACAAGAACGGAGGTCCCCCTCATTGTAGCGCTCGTAATAAGCATATTCTGGGTGTGGCGGTCGAATCACATGGCCTTTAGGGACATGAAGCGCATATTCTTCAATAAGTCTTTGCTATCCATGATCTTCATGATTGCAGGTGTCATGGTTTTTCAGGGTGTCTTGAAAGACAGCCGGGCGGTCTCAGAAATCAGCCAAAGCCTGACATCGGCCAGGGTGCCCATAATCTTGGTTGTCGCTTTGCTGCCATTTCTGGTGGGAAGCATTACCGGAATTACAGTGGCCTTTGTAGGGACAACCTTTCCCATAATCTTTGCGCTGCTCGCAGATGTCGGAATGGCCGATCAAATCCTGGCTTATACCGTCTTGGCCTTCTGTGCAGGCTACCTTGGTGTCCTGTTGTCCCCTTTGCACATCTGCCTGGTCTTGACCTGTTCTTAT
The DNA here is from genome assembly GCA_015222985.1 of Pseudomonadota bacterium. Classification (GTDB taxonomy): domain Bacteria; phylum Desulfobacterota; class Desulfobacteria; order Desulfobacterales. The sequence goes on from JADFWI010000590.1 coordinate 1,290, forward strand.
TTCAAGATAGACATGCCGAGAATATACCCAAGGCTTGCGCTGCCCTGCGCGGCAATAGCTGCAGCCGGGTTGTTGTCATTCTGGATCAACCGTTTGATTTAGGGTGACCGTTCACAGGTTCGGGGTTCAGGGATAGCCAAAGGCAATTGCAAAGAGACGCCTGCAAAAGGAGATATCTTGCAAAAATTGCGGCTGGATGTCTTAGACGACATATACCACCTTTACGATGACTTCTCAAAAGGCCTCACCGTAGCTTGCAAGCGAGGATGCGCCCTGTGCTGCACCCAAAATGTTACCATGACTACTTTGGAGGGGCACCGTATATTGCAATATCTGATTTCAACCGGACAAAGGGATCTCCTGCAAGTTATCCGGGACACCACGCCCCGTAAACGCTTCAAACCGGTTCTCAGCACAAACGACTTTGCTGCCTTTTGCCTGCGAGGAGAAGATCCGCCAGAAGAAGGCTACGATTCTTCTGGAATTGCTTGTATGTTTCTTTTACACGATGAGTGCCTTATTTACGGGCAGCGACCATTCGGATGCAGATGTTTCTTTTCAGTTCGAGAGTGCGCTAAAGATGCCTCTGCTGTGGTAGATCCATTCCTGATTACGGTAAATACCGTCTTCTTGCAGTTCATCGAGCACATTGACAGGGGTGGGCTATTTGGCAACATGAATGACGTGCTCATGTTTCTCGAACCGGACATGCATCGCAAGCACTATGAAACGCAGATGACTTCGGATAATACGGATGACACAAGTAACATATATGATTCGCCGGGACTTGCTCAAAACAAACCTATCCCCGCCCTCTTGATCCCCCCGAAACACCGTGAGCGCTTGCAACCAATCCTAAAGAAGCTCGGAGAACTTGCGACTTGAGGAGATTAGAGTGCCTATCATATGCTTCTGTCATCATCGAAGGGCGAAGCTTCTCCGATCATCGATTATTGTAACGGTTCACCCCTACTCCTTTTTCTGTCATTTCGAACGAAAGTGAGAAATCCTATAATGTGCTGACCTTACTCTATACTGGATAAGATTTCTCACATTCGTTCGAAATGACAATGGGGGCAGGCTATTACGATTGTTCATGCCTAGAGCTTGACTTGGCACGAGTATTGAAAGCTGATGAAGTCGTACGGGGTCTTTTGTGAACCACTTTCTGCGAAATCGCAAAAGTCGGATTATTGACAGATTTTTTCTGCCGCAAAAGGCACAAATCTCGCCGACAACAAAGGGAGCCCGGGGAAAGATATTATGCAAGGAATGACTTCTGAAAATAGAGCAAGTGACTCCAGTCTGGAGGATTCCTCCCTAACCACCAAACCCGCCCACAATCAGGAACCGGATTATTCAAAACCACTTCTCAAGGTGCCGGACGAGGCCTTCCAACGGATATCCGCGCGGTTGCAATTCCTTTACGGCAAGACTCTGGCAAAGTCCTTCATGGGCGAACTGGAACGGATCCTTAGAGTTTATTACGCCCACAAGCCCCAGGAAATGATCGATGAAGAAAAGGTCTTTGGTCCTTCTGACAGATTTACGGAAAAGGACGTAATCCTTATCACCTATGGCGACCTCTTGCGTGGTGAAGAGAATTCCCCTCTGGCTACCTTGGCTAAATTTTGCGATACCTACCTCGGAGGAACCATCAATACACTCCATATCCTCCCTTTTTTCCCCTACTCTTCTGATAAAGGATTTTCCATCATCGACTTTGAGACCGTAGATCCACATTTGGGATCATGGCAGGACATAGAGGACCTGAAAGATCAATACCGGTTGATGTTTGACGGGGTGATCAACCACGTCTCATCCAAAAGCCGTTGGTTTCAGGAATTCTTGAATGGCAACCCCTACTACAAGGACTTTGTTATAAGCTATACATCTGCAGACGACTTGACCCCTGAACAACGCAAGATGATATTTCGTCCTCGAACCTCGGATATTCTCACGCCATTTCACACAATAAACGGTCAGAACTATGTCTGGACGACTTTCTCTGATGACCAGATTGATCTCAACTACAAAAATCCCAATGTGCTGATGAGGGTTGTCGAGATCCTTCTTATGTATGTGCGTCATGGGGCGGACATAATTCGCCTGGATGCCGTCACCTACTTATGGTCACAACCGGGCACCGCCTGTGTGCA
>JADFWI010000591.1 GCA_015222985.1 Pseudomonadota bacterium
ACCCCACACAGTCACAAACGCCAAATCACTCTGCTTCACCCTTGCACGAGGGCCTGAACCTGGATTCAGCAACGAAGAACACCCGATTTTTCGCACAAAATCTTCGCTGCCGGCCAAGATTCCAAAATTGCCCCAGATGGCAGAGGACGGCATCCGGTCTCCCCCAATATCTGGGAAGTACATGATTGATCCCCCCCATATGCAGTGGTGATGTCTCCGTTCTGCCGCAAAACAATTGCGGCCTGACCTGAATCGCCAAGTCTTCGGACTCGCCGAAAACCTTTTTCGCACAAAATCTCCACCGAAAGCTGGGACCTTGGGCCTGCCCCGCATGTAAGAGAATACCAGTTCTGCTGTTTCTTCCCATATCTAAGGTATAATGACTGTTCAACCCCTATGTGTGGGCTGGCAGCGCCTCAGCTTCTGCTGCAGGACAACCAGCGTCTTGCCCTGAGCGTCAACTCTCGGAAATCGCGACCACCTTTTTTCGCACTACCGGCAGTTTTGAGCTACACTACAGTAGCCTGTATCAAAAGCCTGAAGGAGGATGCCCTTGTGTCGAACGTGAGCACGGCCACACTCCAACAAAACCAAGAACTGGATAAAGACCAACTGGAGCAGTTAGCCATCCTTGAGTCATTTCTGACCACCGTTCATCACTTCTTTGGCAATTTCGATGAACTTTTTCGTCAGGTCGACGATCCTCGTGTCCCCGAACTCGTCATCTACCCCCTCAAGTCTTTGGCCTTTGCCGGTGTACTGATGTATCTCTGCCGCCTGGGCGCACGGCGGCAAGTCGCCCATATGTTTCGCAACAACGGGCCCTCCGAGGCCAAGTTTCAGACTATGTTTGGCACAGATACTTGTCCTCACGGCGACACCCTTAACGAGGCGTTTCGTCGACTGGACCCCGACCAGGTGCAGGCCGTCGTCACCAATATGGTCAGAACCTTGATCCGGAAAAAGGTGCTATATCGCTATCGCCTGCTCGATCACTATTTCGTGATCGCCATCGATGGTACTGGCCGGCTCACTTTCCCCGAGCGACACTGCCCCCACTGCATGACGGTGACTCACAATGGCCAGACGACCTACTATCATCCGGTGTTGGAAGCCAAACTGGTGCTGCCCAACGGGTTTGCTTTCTCCATCCTGACCGAGTTCATCGAGAACCCAGGAGAGCATCCGACCAAGCAAGATTGCGAACTCAAGGCCTTCTATCGCCTGGCGGAACGGCTGAAAGCGGAATTTCCCCGCTTGCCCATTTGCCTGAGTTTGGACTCTCTCTTTGCGGGCGGCCCCACGATGAGTATCTGTGAGAAGTACAACTGGAAGTTCATGATCGTGCACAAGGGAGGAGATATCCCCTTTGTTCACAAGGAATTCGAAGCGCTGCTGCCTTTGACTCCTGAGAACCATCTCACTTTTTTCACCGGTCCGCAGGGCAAGACCCACCAAGAGTACCGCTGGATCAACAAGATCTCCTACGTGGACTCGGAGAAGCAGAAGCACACGATTGCAGTCCTGGAATGTGTCGAAAGCACGGCTGATTCGGATGGCCAATGTCAGACCACACGGTTCAAATGGATCACCAACTTCAACATCAAGACCAAGCACGTCATTGCTCTGGCCAACGAAGGAGGACGCATACGCTGGAAAATCGAGAATGAAGGCTTCAATGTCCAAAAGAACGGGGGGTTCGATCTGGAACACGCTTACACCACCCATCCTATCGCCAGCAAGATTTTCTACCTTCTCCTACAGATTGCCCACCTGATCGCCCAATTGGTCGAGCGGGGCAGTTTGTTTCGCCAGGCATTCCCGACAGGTGTAGGGGCTGCCAAAAACATTGCCTTTCGCCTGCTGGAAGCGTGGCGCAACTTGCGCGTGAGCGCCAACCAGATTCAACACATGCTGGACGCACGCCTCCAGATTCGGTTTGCTCCGTCTTAGCGCAGTCTTCTTATTCCAGATCGTATCCCTCCTAATCTAACTACTTCTTTTTGGTCAGCGAGCGATTTCGCTGACATAGGTTCCCCCTGCCTCCATTTGCGGCTTGACCCACAATGGCCAGTGGACCAACCCCTGGCTACCCCTCGGTGATGTTCAACCTTCCCGTATTCTTCGTTGCTGATTCCCTCCCAGCAGTTCTCAATATGACCCAAGACTGTCCCCTAGGCTCTAGCCGGATAGCCATATCCGGCGGTTCTGGCCTGGATATGGCTATCCAGGCCGAGCAAGAGGATTCTGGTAGGCCTGAACGGACCCATATTGAGAACTGCTGGGGTGGTGAGCTGCTGCTTGACACAG
>JADFWI010000592.1 GCA_015222985.1 Pseudomonadota bacterium
AGGAGGGCAAACTCTTAGCCAATCACGGCTGCAGATCTCTTTCAGATTTCACATTATTCCTGCCGGAATCCTTTGCCAGATAAAGCGCCTTATCTGCCCTTTCTACTAAGAAATCAGTGGTGTCTCTTGCTGTTATCTCTGCCACTCCCAGACTTACACTGATGTTGCCCAGGCGTTCTCCGGTCTTAACAAATTTTAGGTTTTTCTGTGATATGAGTTTTCTTATCTGTTCTGCCACAACACATGCATTTTCAAGCGAGGTCCTTGGAAGGAGAACAATGAATTCCTCGCCTCCGTATCGCGCCGGAAAATCCATGCCCTTCAGGTACTCACGCAATAAGGAGCCCACAATCTCCAAGGCCTCATCACCGATTTTATGACCGTATTTGTCATTAAAGCTTTTGAAGAAATCAATATCCAACATTATGACTGAAAAGGGGGCGCCATCTTTTGTATATTTGTCATAAAGCTCCTTTAGCTTATCCTCAAGGGCCTTGCGGTTGTGCAGGCCAGTAAGGGCGTCGATCCTTGCTTCTCTTTCCGACTTTTCGAGCTCTTGCCTCAAGCTTTCAGCTTGCGAGCTTGCCTTTTCAAGCCGTTTTTGCAAACCACGACTTGACTCTGCCATCTTGCTCGTATCCTTTATCAGATTTCCCATGATGTGTTGGATTTCCGACAGATGCCTGGCATCGGTCAATTGCCGGGAGTATTCTCCCAGCTTGTTTCCGTAATCTGAGGAAAAGGTGTTGGCGACGAGAATGTCGTTGAGAATATTCTTGAGGATTTTTTGCGTTTCCTTATGGACCTGTTCCATCAATTTCTTATTTTTTGTTTTTCCAAAATACTTGTCGTAGAGGCCCTCATTGATTTCAGGAAGAAAGGAATTTCCGGATGCTATCATGCTGTCCATATCGGCTTTCAACTGTTCATTGCTGCCGATGAAGTATTCAAACCACACGTGATAATTCTCCGGAATCAAAGGGACCTCGCACTCCGTCATTTTCGGAAGGACTTTTTTTGCAATTTCAGTGGTCGTTTTTAAGTCATGGTCAAGATCTGGCATCAATAAACCCCCTCACTCTGTCGCTCCAGGGTACCCTTGCGGAATTCGGAATATTATCCATATGTTGCCTGGCAGAGCTAATTCGTACAAAATGGCATTTCCATGATGACACAGACTGCATCATGGCAGGGAGACTACCCCTGCCTTCATACTAGCAGGAATCGTGCCTTAATGTCGCGGCGGAATCACTATTAATATTATCCATGATTTCAAGCAATTAGAGCTTGGCTCTCCAGAACTCTGAATGTGCAAATGCCGGCAGAACGGACTTGGCAATCGGCTATGTGTCAGATTTTTGACCCAGCCCTCGCCCTAGGTTATTGAGAACTTACGTCTCTTTGAGTACAAGGAAATAGAGTGTTCCATTCTGTTTCATGTGACCTGCTGCAACCCGGGCATACGGGCCATTCCCCCAAAAGAGATCTACTCGCCCCGGTCCTCGGATTGCTCCACCCGTATCTTGATTGAAGACAAACCTGCCGAATGTTTTCCAGGACACGATCCTGCCATCTTCGCCCACCAGAGGTTTCTCTGTTTGAATGAAGGCCGGTGCAGCCCGTGGGAAGAGGCGCAGGTCAGTGGCAATAGAACGGCCGGGAGTCAGTAGAGCCTCAATGGCCCCTAGCGGGCCATGCTCAACCAGCCTGAAAAACACATATCTTTCGTTGTGATTTAAGACATGCTCGATCTCTTCGGGGTGATCTCTAAGGTAAGAACATATGCGCTGCATTGACATTTCCTCTTTGGAGATCACCCCTTCGTTGATGAGCAATCTGCCGATACTCCTGTAAGGGCGTCCGTTGTTGCAATCATAATTGACGTGCAACACAGTGCCGTCTTCCAGCGTAACCTGTCCGGCTCCCTGGATGTGAAGAAAAAAAAGGGCGACTTGATCTGAGACCCAAAGGAGTTCATATCCTTTCTTCTGAAGGTGCCCCTTGGAGTCAATATCTTCTCTTGAAAAATAGGGCATGACGGTTTGATTGACATGTCTGCCTATGATGCGTTCACGTTTGTATTTGGGATCAAACAGTCCCAGGTTGATGCTCACCCAATCGTCAGGCTTCCTGTAGATAGGATACGGATAATCAGGGGAGGGTTGGAGGCTGGCCCGAAGAGTGGGCTCATAGTATCCAGTAAACAACACCTCACCCCGCCCGTCGCGTCCAACAGATTTGTAGACGAAAAAAGAGCTTTCAATAGCTTGCTTGAGGTCGTTATCAGAGAGGGGATTTTGAGCCAGTTCGTGAAGGGTTCTTAAGGATTTCACCAGGTGAGAGGCAGTGTATGTGTCTGGCCCAAAACGAAAGCGTTTTGAAGGATCAAGACGCTTCAGATAGCTAAGACTCTGATCAATTGCAACTTCGAGCGAGTCATGGGATATATCGTCAGTGAAATTCGGGAACTCGTGGGGCCGGAGCTTCACCAGGGCCTGGACGGCTGTGACTGGCGGCTTGACCTTTGGGACGCATGCTGCCAAAAGCAATAGCAAGCCCAAGAGGATCCGAAACAGATTCTGACGCACGTCAACTCCTTTCACGGGGAATCTATGGCTATCCTCAGACGGTGTAAGACGCAGGGCCACGTCATTAAAACAACTAAGCACCTGAATTAACAAAACTTATATGTTAAATCAAAATGCTACAAATTCGAAGCATAACCGTCCAATATTAGCAATTTGGCACCGACTTTAACGTTACCGTGCTGTAAGACGTCTTTTGCTTGCGTTCATGAGCATTTCCAGGTTATTGAGAAGTTAGGTAGTGTCCATCCAGAAATGAGGATTTTTGTTCAAGATCAAGGCATGGGAAAAAAATAACCGCAGGCATATGTGTGATATTCCGAGGATTATTTTTTGAGCATAACGCAGACATCGGGCAAAAAGACCATTTATGGATGGGCACCAGGTAAGACCTTTACACAAGGTTCGGTTTTTTTCAAGTAACAGATGAAAACACTTTTTGAAAAGGGACGCTATTCAGTTGGAAAGAAACAGAGCCTGGAGTGGATTCGTGTGCGAACTTGTTCCCCCCGAGGCCTCGTATTTGTGCCACCGCTTATTGGTGGAAATCTGTCTCAACAAGTGAGTTCCTTTCGTTGGCTAATTAGAAGAGAATATGATCTTGTCTCTTTCAATTACTCCGGCCACGGGAGTTCCTCTGACAGATTTTCCCTTGGAGCAACCATGAGGGATACACTTCACATGCTTTGCCGTACGTGGCGTCTGACCGAAAAAGAGCAGTTGCCTCTCTTTGGTATCGCTTCTTGTTATTCGGCCATTCCCATGCTCTATGCAACTCACTGCCTGAAAGAACCAATAAAAAAGCTTGTGCTTATCAATGCCATTTCAAGCCTGGGCCCACAGGCTGTGATCAGTTCATTTATGACGTATTACCGAAAGGTTTTCCCCACTCGAAAGAGCCTGCGGAGACTGAAGGCCACGGTTGGGCATTATGTGGATCTCTTGTTTCCTGGAATTGCCAAAGGGAGAGATTATTTTGGGGTGTTAGAGCGGAGGAGGACAAGGCTATTTAGGACTATTTCTGAGTTTTTCACTCTGAACCCCCTGAAAGAATTGCATCTGGAAAAGACGTCGGTCTTGTGCCTTTACGCTCGTAAAGATACGGTTCTGGAGATCTATGACCATGGCGCCAGAGCAAATTATCAGAATGACATTTTGCGAGTATGTCCGCAAACCCTCTTTCACCCTTTGGATGGAGATCACTTCCTCTCTCTACCCATGGCAAAGGGACAAGCAGTGAGATCTATTCTCTCGTTTCTCTAGCTATTTGACATAGTTCTCTCTCAAAAGTGGGCACTAGATTTCTCAATAGTGGAACTTTTTTATCCAATTCTTGGGGCGCAGACTTCTGTTTGACTGGGCTTAACCCTTTGAAGTTAAAAGCAAAAGTATTCACATTGCTTGATAGGTATGATTCTTGCTGAGAAAAAGAGAGGAGTTCCCGGATCCTGGCTGTGTGAGCAAAGCAATTGTGGATTTGCATTTGCCATTATTTGCCATTTGTTTTAAGCAATCACGTAGAGAGGATAAAAGAAAGATGAAGTATATTGAGACAGAAAAGAGAGATAATCGAAGGATTCATAGAAGAATAATGAGGTGGCCCTTGGCGTTTTGGATTGGGGCTGCTTTTCTTCTAGGGGTAAGTCAGCTCTCTTTCGGGGCTGCCTGGATCTGGGATAATGACACCTCCAGTCGGACAACCACCTTTGCCAATGGCGACCCTATCGACACGGGTACCACCAATCATGCTCTTAACCCCCAGGTGGCCATAGACTCGAACGGCACAGTTTACGTTGCCTATAGACAAACCGATGCAGGAATAGACCGCATCTACCTGAGCCGCTATGATGGCACGGATGCCACTGATCCCAAGGTGGAGATCTGGGATAACGACACCACCGACTGGATAAC
>JADFWI010000593.1 GCA_015222985.1 Pseudomonadota bacterium
ACCCTAAAGACAGATATCATTTTTTCGTGGCGGTTGATCCGACTATCCGCACTGGCAAGGACGGCCAGCCCGCGCATGAGTATGAATTCGAGAAGTACTTATTAGAAAATCAGGTTAATGGAATATTTTAGACTCGGATGACCCAGATCTGTATAATTACTTGTTAGGCAGCGCACCCGACAGCATAAAGCTCATTTCGAATCCAATCACCAGTCAAAGGAGGTTGTCGTGGAATCGACAAGCAACACGTCATCTGTCTATCAGCGTCCCGCAGAGTTGCTGCGATGTCTCATTCAGTTCGATACCACCAATCCACCTGGCAACGAGGCAGAATGTATCACCTTTATCAATGGCTTACTGACCGAAGCCGGAGTCGAAACCACCATTCTGGCCCAAACGCCAGAGCGTCCCAACCTGATAGCACGATTGCCTGGTCAGGGCTGCGCATCCCCCCTCTTGCTCTATGGACACGTAGACGTTGTCACGACTGAGAACCAACAGTGGCAACACCCTCCGTTTGAAGGCAAAGTGATGGGTGGCTTCGTGTGGGGACGCGGTGCCTTGGACATGAAAGGTGGCGTGGCCATGATGTTGGCTGCTTTCCTACGAGCGAAAACCGAGGACCTGAAGTTGCCCGGTGATGTGATCCTAGCCATTGTAAGTGACGAGGAAGCAGGTGGTGATTTAGGCTCCAAGTATCTGGTGGAGAACCATGCAGACTTGTTTGACGGGATCCGATATGCAATCGGAGAATTCGGCGGATTCACGTTTTATGTCGGCAAGCGGCGGTTCTATCCTATCATGATCGCCGAGAAACAGATATGTTTGATGAAAGCGACCGTGCGCGGCCCAGGTGGCCACGGATCTCTACCTGTCCGCGGCGGCGCGATGGCAAAACTTTCTCAGCTTCTTCAGCGACTGGATAGACGTCGTCTACCGGTTCATGTCACGCCAGTCGCTCGCCTTTTTTTCAAGGCGATGGCGTCGGCAATTGGGGGGCTGACCGGCTTGATCCTCGGTCAGTTGACAAACCCAGCGTTGACGAACAGCGTGCTGGACATACTGGGCGAACGTGGTCGCATCTTTGACCCGCTTTTGCACAACACGGCAAGTGCGACTATTCTACGCGGGAGCGATAAAGTCAACGTGATACCGAGCGAAGTATCCGTAGAGTTGGACGGACGACTGCTTCCTGGCTATCGCCCTGATGACATGATCGCAGAGCTCCATCAAATCGTTGGCGACGATATAGAGATTGAAGTTGTGCATCACGATCCAGGGCCAGCTGAGCCAGACATGGGACTGTTTGACACATTGTCTGACATTTTGCGGGAGGCCGATCCCGATGGCATACCGGTCCCGCTCTTGTTGAGTGGATGCACGGATGGGCGTTTCTTCTCCCAACTGGGCATTCAGACCTACGGCTTTCTGCCAATGCCGCTGCCAGAAGACTTCAATTTCACGCAAACGATCCATGCGGCTGATGAACGTATTCCAGTCGAATCGGTCGGTTTTGGCGCAAAGGCAATCTACGAACTTCTACAACGTTTTGGAGGGTAGATGTCAGAGTTCTACCATTCGCCAAAGCACTGCGCCGCCTGACCTTAAAGGATAGAGACCGATCCTGATAAGGTCGGACTCTATCAGTTGTTCAAGAAGCCCGGTTTTCGAGACTTAAACAAATCGTTGCATTTGATGCCTAATCTTGGCTTTTTACCAACCTCGGTTGGGCAGCAAAGTTGTCTTTGATTGGGGCATTCGGGGCTAACCCGGCGCAAGTGAATTCAAGCAGTAAAAGAAACTATCACAAATGCCTTATATTACAGTAGAAGATTCAAACATATATTATAAAATATTCGGCCAAGGCTACCCATTGCTAATTATGCACGGTGGGCCAGGTGTCGATCATAAATATATGCTGAGTCTTAAGAAATTGTCGGAAAATTATAGATTAATCTTCATTGACCTTAGGGGTAATGGAAGGTCAAAAATTAGTAATTATAATAAACTAAATTTTGATTATTTTACTTCAGATATTGAGAATTTGAGAAATCATTTATCCATAAATAAATGGGCAGTATTAGGTCATTCATTTGGTGGGATGGTCGCACAAGAATATGGAGTTCGTTATCCTCACAATCTCACTCATCTTATATTAAT
>JADFWI010000594.1 GCA_015222985.1 Pseudomonadota bacterium
GGTATTCGTAGTACTCCGATGGTCATTATTTTCAAGTTTTAACCCGAAATCCAACAGGGTTGCACTACATATTCTATATCTGTTACATACCTTATATACTCTCGGAGGGGGTAGGTGAAAGGCGTGCCCAGAGAAGCTTACAGATGCTTGCAGGTGAAAGTCCTGTCATGGTAAAACCAGAGAGCCATGTAGCATATACCCAATGCTGGAAGTGATTCCAGTGTTGAAGCGGTATGTAAAATCTCCAAATAGATGGAGATGCAAGTCAGCAGTCCGTAACATAAAGTGAATACTGCCGTGTCGTAAGACCCGTAATGGGAAGGTCGAACCTGGCTTTCATTGGTGAAGACAGCAGGTAACACTAGCAATTTCTGGAAATGCGGTGTTGCCCTTCCTCGGCATAAAGGTAGCAGAATGTTGGCATAGTATCTGTAGGAACTGGGGAGATCTCACATCATCTCCAAGGCCGAGTCTTGGAATGATAGCAGTTGGTACAGAGTAGTAGAGGTATAACCACATTTGTGGGAAAGCCGAAGCGATGTGGTGTGAGAAGTCGGATGAGGTCATAGTACCAATGATGGCAATAGACAACATAACTTTGCCTAATGGGAAGGATCTCTCCTTTGATCGTGCTTTAAATGGAGGTACGTGTAGATGAATGCGAAAGCTAACAACATCAAAGATGTAGATAAAGCACAAGAACTCTGTAAGAAGCTATATCTTGCAGCCAAGAAGAATGAGACCCGAAGGTTCCATGCATTATATGATAAAGTTTATCGTACAGATATTTTGAATAATGCGTGGAAGCAGGTAAAGGCTAATGCTGGAGTGGCAGGAGTTGACAATGAGAGTATATGGGACATAATAACAATTGGTGAGGCGCTAGTGCTAAGAGAAATACAGCAAACACTTAAGGACGGGAGATACCGACCAAAGAAAGTAAAACGGGTTCATATCCCTAAAGCTGATGGTCGAAGGCGACCATTAGGAATAGCGACAGTAAGAGATAGGATAGTGCAAACAGCGACAAAACAAGTTATAGAACCAATCTTTGAAGCGGATTTCCTTGACTGCAGTTATGGGTTCAGACCAAATAGATCTGCTCATGACGCACTTGAGGTTATCAGGAAGAAAATGAATATTGGTTTTAGAGTTGTTCTCGATGCGGATATCAAGGGATTCTTTGACAACATTGATCATGAGAAACTAATGGAGCTTTTACAGCAGAGAATAAGTGATCGGAGGATATTGAAACTCATCAGGAAATGGCTAAAATGCGGAGTCCTGGAAGGTGGGGTCGCCAAGGAAACGAATGTGGGGGCACCACAAGGGGCAGTTATATCTCCATTGCTTGGGAATATTTGCCTGCATGAGTTCGATAAATTCTGGAAACAACAAAAGATAGTTTCAGGGGAACTGGTACGTTATGCAGATGATCTCGTGATACTGTTTAGAACAATGGAAGATGCAGAACAGGGATTGCAACTGGTGAAGACAAAGCTTAAAGAATTGGGGTTGGAGTTAAACGAAGCGAAGTCAGAGATTGTGGATACAAGGTGGGGAAAACAAGGATTTAATTTCCTTGGATTCCATCATAGAAGAGTGAAATCGAAGAAGTACGGGAAATTTTATACTCAGAGATGGCCAGGGGATAAAACAATGAAGAATATTAGATCTTCTATTAGGGACTTGCTTGCAAACAGAGCAATACTCAATTGGAGTATTGAAGAAGTAATACAGGTGTTAAACCCGATTATCAGAGGTTGGATGAACTATTTTAAATACGGGAATTCGTCAAAGAAATTCAGTACGATTGACAGTTATGTGCATGAGCGATTGGCTCTGTGGTGGAGTAAGAAACATCAGAAATCTGGAAGACGATGGATAACTGGCTTTACATATAAGAAATATAAAGCCTGCGGAGTACAGATATTATCTGGTAACGTGACATACGGGTCATAAAGAAAAACAAAAAAAAAAATCTTCGAATGCGTAGGAAAGAAGGTCATCGGAAAGCCGTGTGAGGGAGAACTTCATGCACGGTTTGATGAGGGGGTGGTGGATGAGAATCCACTGTTCTACTCTACTATTCCTGTTGGCTAAGGAGAGAAATTGTTA
>JADFWI010000595.1 GCA_015222985.1 Pseudomonadota bacterium
ATTTCAACCCTGGGGGCTCTATAAAAGACCGCATTGCCAAGGCCATGATCGAAGCGGGTGAGGCATCAGGGTCCCTGACACATGACAAAATCGTTCTGGAAGCAACCAGTGGCAATACCGGAATTGGGTTAGCCCTGGTCTGCGCAGTCAAGGGTTATAAGCTTGTTTTGACTATGTCTGAATCGGCCAGCCTGGAACGCCGGAAGATCCTGCAGGCCATGGGAGCAGAAATCCGGCTGACACCCGATTTTCTTGGGACCGACGGCGCAATAGAAGAGGCGTATCGGATGGCCCGAGAGCATCCTGAAACATATTTTATGACGGATCAATTCAATTCTGAAGCCAACTGGCGGGCCCACTATGATGGCACCGCCCCGGAAATCTGGGAACAGACAGCAGGAAAAATTACCATGCTGGTTGCGACAATGGGGACTGCCGGAACCCTCATGGGCACCTCCAGGCGCTTGAAGGAGTACGATCCAGGAATCCGGATTGTGGGTGTGGAACCTTATCTGGGACACAAGATCCAGGGCCTGAAAAACATGAAGGAGTCTTATCGGCCTGAGATATATGAAAAGGATCGCTTAGACAAGAAGGTCAACATCGATGATGAGGCCGCTTATGAGATGACCCGGCGTCTGGCCAGGAAGGAAGGGATCTTTGCGGGCATGAGTTCCGGAGCTGCCATGGCCGTCGCACAAGAAGAAGTCAGGTCCATGCCTGAGGGCATGGTGGTGGTCATTTTCCCTGATGGCGGAGAACGGTATCTGAGCACCCCGCTCTTTGCCATACGAGAGGAAACCGACCTTAGATTTTACAATACTCTGACGCGCGCTAAAGACCCCTTCGTGCCTCTACGACCTGGCAAGGTATCTATTTATTCTTGCGGGCCAACAGTTCACGATCGAATGCACATCGGAGAATGCCGCCGTTTTGTTTTGGGTGACCTTGTTCGACGGTACCTGGAATACAAGAAATATGTGGTTACCCACATCATAAATATTTCCGATTTTAACGACAAGACCATCCATGGGTCTGAAAAGGCCGGCATACCGCTGAAGTCCTTTACTGATAAGTATCTCCAAGCCTTCATGGAGGACATGGAAATCCTTGGTGTCAAACAGGCTACACAATATCCCAGGGCAGGTGAACATGTTGAAGATATGGTTGCACTGACCGGCAGACTTGTGGAAAAGGGGTTTGCCTATGAAAAGCTCCGGTCGGTCTATTTTGATATCTCCAGATTCTCGGATTACGGCAAACTATCCGGGGTCAATCTTGATAAGATCAAGCTGGGCCCCACAGTTGATCGCGATGAATATGAAAAAGACAACCCAAGGGATTTCACACTCTTAAAGCGAGCCAAGCTTTCCGAACTCAAACGCGGGATCTACACGAAAACCAAATGGGGCCAGGTAAGGCCAAGTTGGCATATCGAATCTGCGGCGATAGCCCTGAAATACCTTGGGGATACCTTTGACATCTATACGAGCAGCCGTGACCTGATCTTTCCACACCATGAAAACGAGGTAGCCGTAAGTGGCGCTCTGACAGGAAAACCCTTGGCATGCTATTGGATACACAGCGAACTAGTGCTGTCTGAAGGAAAGAAGGCAGACCGGAATGCTGCTATCCCATATATCCGAGACCTATTAGACCGCGGATACAGCGGCAGGATTATTCGATACTGGCTTCTCTCCAATCATTACAGAAAACCCTTGAACCTATCATTTGAAGCAATAGATCAAGCCGGCAAAACCATCCGTCGACTTGATGAATGTGCCCGTTTCCTGAACAGTGTGGAGGACGGACGTCCCTATCCTGACATAGACCAGCTTCTCTATGACATAAAAACCGGCTTTGCAGATGCCATGGATGATGACCTGAATGTGTCATTTGCCATGGCGACCATCTTCCGGATTGTCAGAAAGGTCAATCGCCTGATCAGGCACAAGGATCTGGATCAGGCTGGAGCCGGACGAATCATAGATGCCTTTAAGAAGATCGATGAAGTGCTGAATATCTTTGACTTTGAACAAAAGCCCGAGGGTGCCCAAGTGAAAAACCTTATGCTTGAACGTGAAGAAGCAAGGGGCAGGAGGGACTGGAAGCTGGCAGACCAGATTAGAGAACGCCTTAGCGCCATGGGGGTAGAGGTTAGAGACAAGAAGATTGAAGAGTCCTGATTTCGGAATGTCGAATGCGGAATGCGGAATGCGGAGTTGAGCAGGAAAGGCATATTGTGCTATAATAAGGGTTAATGGCATCCTTCATTCACCAGTTTACACTTTTTTCGAAAAAGCGTGTATTATCGAATTGAATGGCGATGTCCAAACTGGAAATTC
>JADFWI010000596.1 GCA_015222985.1 Pseudomonadota bacterium
AACAATTGGCCCGCAACATGGTTGCCTGCTCTGGTATTTGGTAGCTGTTCAACGATCTTTATGATTCGCACCGAATACTCGATCAGCCTTTCTTCCAGGTCATAAGTCTGTTTTTTCATCTTCTCCCATTTAACATTCGATGTTGGACGTTCGATGTTCGATGTTCATTTTTTTTGTAACCGTGAACAGTTACAAACAGCATGGTGTACTCACACAGCCCGTGCCAGGGTCAAAACATCCACAAACTCCGCACCGGCTTCCATCAAGACCCGCGCACACTCGTTGACCGTAGATCCTGTTGTGTATACGTCGTCCACCAGGAGAATCTTCTGCCCCACTATTTTTTCCGGATCTTTGACAGCAAAAGCGCCTTTTATGTTTTTCTGGCGCTCCTTGCGGCTTAACGCAGTCTGAGGCTCTGTCCACCGGCTGCGCGACAACGTTAGGCCGTCAAAGAGCAATCCTTCCTGTTTGGCCCATCTCCTGATCAAAAGAAAGGATTGATTGAATCCCCTCTCTCGCAGACGCTTCATGTGCAAGGGCACGGAAACAATGAGGTCTATGGAGTTCACATCCCAAAATCGAAAGAACGCCTCCCTGACAAGGGCGCTCAACGGCCGGGAAAAGGAAGCCCTCTTTGCGTACTTGAATCGATGAATGGCCTCCATGAGGCTACCGTCATAGACCCCGAAAGCCCTTGCCCTCCTGAAGTACTTTTCTTCCACAAGGCATTCGGAACAGGTGTGATCTTCTCCTTCCCGTGAAATAAAGGGGAGGCCGCACTTTGAGCAAAAAGGCGAAGCAATAGGAATAAGGCCTTTTCTGCAGGCTTCACAAAAGTACAAGGCAGTAACATGAGCCGGGGAATCGAAAGAAACCTTGTCATCAGGCACTAATCCATCAAAAGCGCCGCAAATAAGACATTTAGGCGGGAAAATGGCGTCCAGAAAGGCTTGCGAAAATCTTTGCAGGAATGGGTGAATATCCATATCTCACATAGAACCGTCAGCCCGCAGCTGAAGTGACGACCATCCCAGGAGGCTTGAAAGACGGTAACCGTTCACAGGTTACATTTATGCCGTACGGAATTGTTTTGAAAGACGTTAGCATTCACACACAACGCAACCGTTCTATGACTGAATCTGCGAATTGAGAGCATCTGACTTCGCGGCTGCCTGGCATCTGGCGGGCGAGGTCGTAGGTCACAATGCCATCAGAAATGCTTTTCTGTATGGCCTGCTCAATGGCCGAAGCTGCCTCTGTCCACCCCAGGCGCTCCAGCATCATCACCCCGGAAAGTATCAGCGATACCGGATTTGCCTTGTCCTTGCCTGCATATTTGGGCGCTGTCCCGTGAGTGGCCTCAAAGACCGCGCACGTATCGCCGATATTGGCCCCAGGCGCCATACCAAGGCCTCCGACCTGGGCGGCCAGGGCATCAGAGAGATAGTCGCCGTTCAGATTGGGAGTTGCGATCACATGGTAGGACTCTGGCCGAAGGAGCACTTGCTGAAACATCATATCCGCGATCCTGTCTTTGATCACTACCTTAGACGATGGTGATTGACCGTCGTTCTCCAGCTCGCCATCTGACTCAAAAACGATGCGGTCCCCAAAAATCTCACTTGCCGCCTCGTAGCCCCACCTCATGAAAGCTCCTTCCGTATATTTCATGATATTGCCCTTATGTACCAACGTGACACTGGCAAGATCATGATCTAAGGCATACTGTATGGCCATTGCCACAAGTCGCCTTGAAGCCCTCCGACTCATGGGCTTAACCCCGATAGCCGAGCTCTTTTCAATATCTATTCCCATATTATCTTTAAGAAAGGAAATCACCGCCTCGGCCTCACGGCTTTCGGCCTCCCATTCAATCCCGGCATAGACGTCTTCTGTGTTTTCCCTAAACACCACCATGTTGACCCTTTCAGGGTGCCTCATCGGGGTGGGGACGCCTTTAATGTACCGTATGGGCCGAATACAGGCATACAGGTCCAGCCTTTGTCGCAACGCCACATTGACACTGCGCATCCCCTTGCCCACGGGTGTCGTCAATGGCCCCTTGATAGCTACCACATAATCCTTAATTACCTGCAGAGTCTCCTCGGGAAGCGATTCGCCTGTTTGCCCGTATGCCTTTTCACCTGCCGGGACCTTCAGCCACGTGATCTTGCGCTGATCACCGTATGTTGTATCAACTGCTTGGTCCAGAACTCGACTGCAAGCAGCCCAGATGTCCGGGCCTATGCCATCTCCTTCAATGAATGGAATGACAGGCCTATCTGGAACCACAAGAGTGCCGTCTGCCCTTGTGGTGATCTGACATGTTTCAGTATCGTGTTTCTTTTGACTGTCCATTTGTTTTTCCTTTATTCGGTTTGGCCGGTTGTGCCCGTTTAACCCGTTTTGCCGGTAAAAATGCTCTACTGGAAAAGGTATTCTGGCTTTCAGCCTTGAGCTTTCACCCAACACGAAACTGGCTCAACCGGTCTAACGGGCCAAACCGGCAAACCTTTTAAGATAGACCTCTATTATGGATATGGCCGCCGGAGTAATGCCGGATACCCTTGATGCCTGGCCCAGAGAGATTGGCCGAATCCTGGCAAGCTTCTCCTTTACTTCATTTGAAAGCCCGGGAATGGCCTGATAATCAAAATCATCCGGAATCTTTGTGTCCTCCCGGTGTTTGGAACGCTCAACCTGTTCCATCTGGCGTTTAATATATCCATCATATTTTATCAGGATGCTAGCCTGTTCAGTGACTTCCCTGTCAAAAGAAAGGATACGCCCGTCAAAATTCGCAAGGGCCTTAAGCTCAATCCCTGGTCTTTTCAGTAGATCAGTCAACCTGGCAGGTTGATTTATTTGGCCAAGGCCCAGCCCTTCCAGAGTTCGATTTACTTCTGGCTTAGGGTTCAGACGTACGTCCGAGAGTAGAGCCAGGAGTCTTTCAATAGCATCGCGCTTCTGCTCAAACTTCTCGTAAAGCTCGTCAGACACGAGGCCGATCTCATGTCCTAGCTCCCTAAGTCGCAAGTCCGCGTTGTCCTCCCGCAGGAGCAAGCGATACTCGGCCCTTGAAGTAAACATTCGATAGGGGTCCTGAGTTCCTTTGGTTACCAGGTCATCGATCATCACACCGATATAGGCCTGATCCCGTCCCAGGATGACAGGAGGCTCCCCGATCACGTAGCGCACGCCATTGATCCCGGCCATTATCCCCTGGCCTGCCGCCTCCTCGTAACCCGACGTTCCATTGATCTGACCAGCCAGAAATAAGCCTCGAATGGTCTTACATTCCAGGTTCGGCTTGAGCTGCACAGGATCAACATAGTCATATTCAATGGCATATCCTGGCCGCACGATCTCCACATGCGCCAGCCCTTCAATAGACCGAAGCATCTTGAGCTGTATGTCCACCGGTAGGCTTGTGGGAACGCCATTCGGATAGATCTCGGCAGTTCCCAGCCCCATGGGCTCAAGAAAGATCTGGTGCCTCGATTTTTCCGGAAAGCGAACGATCTTGTCCTCAATGGATGGACAATAGCGAGCCCCGGTCCCTCTTATGACCCCTGTGAAGAGGGGGGAACGATCAAGACCTGTCTTGATGATCTTGTGGGTTTTCTCGTTTGTATACGTGATATAGCACGGGACCTGATCACGAGTAATCGACTTTGTCTCAAACGAAAAGGGCACTGGCGGGTTATCTCCATACTGGGGGGTAAGCCTTGAGAAATCGATAGTCCGGCCATCCAGGCGAGGGGTAGTCCCTGTCTTTAGACGGCCCAGCCTTAAGCCCAATGCCTTCAAATGATCGGAAAGCTTGTTTGAGGCGGGATCTCCCATACGTCCTGCGGGAAAGTGCTTCAGTCCAATGTGGACCAAGCCTTTCAGGAATGTGCCTGTAGTCAAAATAACGGCCTTGCCAAGAAACTTTTCCTGTATACTGGTTATGATCCCTCTAACTGTGCCGTCATCTACGATCAGGGCATCAACTAACCCCTGTTTTACATCCAGGCTTTCCTGTTTTTCCAAAACACGCTTCATGCTGAGGCGATACTCTTCTTTGTCTGCCTGGGCCCTGGATGACTGCACCGCCGGCCCCTTCTTCGTATTTAAGCGACGAAACTGGATACCTGTGGCGTCGGTATTCTTGGCTATCTCCCCTCCCAGCGCATCGATCTCGCGAACCAGGTGTCCCTTGGCAAGACCTCCAACGGCCGGATTGCATGACATCTCTCCGATGTGGTCCACGTTAATGGTAAGGACAAGGGTCGGGTGTCCCAAACGGGCCGAAGCGAGAGCAGCCTCACACCCCGCATGGCCCGCTCCCACCACGATCACGTCGTATGTCTTAGGGTAGGTATCCATATAAGAAATGCCTAACGTGCCTAAAATGAGCTAAAATGCCTAAAATGAAAGAAGAATGGAACGGGTGAATTCCGTTTTTGCTAATGCTCGCTAATAGATTGCCTGAATCCCTTTTTGCCACGTCCCTGAACTAAGGCGCGTCCGACCTCCGGCGGAACAACTATCAACGGACATTACACAATTTTAGGCATTTTAGCTCATTTTAGGCATTTTCCCCACTTCTTCTTTGCCTCCTAACCTCGTACATAACAATAGCCGCGGCCACTGCAGCGTTAAGAGAGTCCACCTCCGTCTCTTGGGGAATAGTCACCAAACAGTCACAGGTCTTCCGAACCAGGGGACGTATCCCCTTGCCTTCCCCTCCAATGACAAGGACCAAACCGACATTGAAATCAAACTGGTCCACTAGTTGCTCTGAGGCGGCATGGGCGCCCACGACCCAAAGCCCTGCTTTCTTCAGGCGTTGTAAGACGCTGACCAGATTGGGAACACGTGAGAACAACATATGTTCCATAGCACCGGCAGATGCCTTTGAAACCGCAGGGGACAAAGGGGCAGAACGGGCTTTGGGAAAGATGATACCATGGACCCCCATGGCCAAAGCGGTCCTGACAATAGAACCAAGGTTTTGCGGGTCCACAATGCCATCAAGAGCTAGAATCAGCGGTAGTGCGGCATCTCTTTCAGCCTTTTTGAGAATTGCACTCTCATCTGCCAAAGGTAAGCCCCCAACTTGTGCCGCAACTCCCTGGTGCGCTGAGTCGCCGAAGCGGGATTGAAAGAAATTCGAGGGCTTGTGCTGGATAGGTATCCCTTTGATCCGAGCCCGTTCCAGGATGGTCTTGATGCCTTTAGTTCCGCGGCGATTAGATACATAAAGCCTCCTAATCTCCCGCCGCCCAGCCGCAAACGCCTCACAAAGAGGGTGGATTCCATAAAGAAAATCATCCATTGAAACATGCTTTTCCGATAATCGTCTCTAACCTTGAAACAGTTTGGGTCAGTTCCTCATTTACAAGGATATGATCGTAACGATGGGCCTGGGCCATCTCCGCCTCTGCGTTTTTCAAACGCCGCTCCACTGCCTCCGGCGAATCCGTGTCACGTTCAGCCAGGCGTTCTTCTAGTTTTCTCATAGTTGGCGGCGCTATGAAGATTGAAACAGCTTCAGGATACTTGACAAACAGTTTCTTTGCCCCCTCAACGTCAATATCCAGCAACACGTCCTGACCATCGGTTAACGTCTCGTCAATATATGTGGCTGAAGTTCCATACAGGTGGCCGTGCACTTCTGCCCATTCGGCCAATTGGCCAGCATCGATTTTCTTTTCAAAGGCGGCCTTGGTGATGAAGTAGTAGTCCACACCATCTTGTTCGTTGCCACGAGGAGGACGGGTAGTGCAAGATATGGAATATCGGAGATCTCGATTTTTTCCTAAGATCGCTTTTATGACGGTCGATTTTCCGGCCCCGGAAGGTCCGGAAATAATGAATAAACGTCCTTTCTTGGCCATAAGTTGAACTCACGTAACGTCTGTCGTCTACCGGTTTTCCTGGTATTCACTTCGGCTCCGCGGCCTTTTTCTTCTCCTCCTTGAATTCAAAACCGGCCTCAAAACGCTGAGAAATCGTTTCTGCCTGAATAGCCGAAAGGATTACGTGGTTGCTATCTGTAATGATGATCGAACGGGTGCGCCGGCCATGTGTGGCATCAATCAAGCGTTTTTCCTCTTTTGCATCTTCCTTAAGACGCTTCATGGGAGCAGAGCCGGGCGTAACGATAGCGATGATACGGCCGGTAACCACAGTGTTTCCAAAACCAATGTTCAACAAGGCTGCATCCATATAAACCTCCTGACCCGAATAAACCGGAACCAAAAAAGAATAAGACTATCACGAAAGCACGAAATTCTGGCTATTTTTCTTTTTCGTGCTCTGCGGCTTGCGCCTTGAGAACATTACAGTCTTTCGTGTTTTGCGGCTTGCGCCTTAGGAAGAGGCGTGATTAGCTTTTGAATTTGCTATTCTACGTTCTGGACCTGCTCTCGTATCTTCTCAAGTTCACTCTTAAGGTTCACAGCCATATGGGATAGCCTGGTATCTCCTGCCTTGGAACCAATGGTGTTCACCTCTCGATTTAATTCCTGAAGCAAGAAATCGAGAGTCCTGCCAGCCGGACCCTCTGCCTCGAGCACGGTGCGGAACTGTTTCAAATGGCTTTCGGCGCGAACTATCTCCTCTGTAATATCGCTCTTGTCCGCCAGGAAAGCTGCCTCCTGTGCCAGCCGGTTTGGATCTAACTCTACCTTGCCTTCGGTGAGCACGGCTATCCGTTCGTTCAAGCGACTCCGGTATTCTGACAATACGGACGGGGCCAATACTCTTATCCCAGAGATCCCCTCCTCCACGGAGAGGAGACGTTTCTGAAAATCATCGTAAATGGCCTTGCCCTCTGAAGTCCGCATGACATCTGCGCTTTCTAAAGCCTCACTAACACAAGTTGAAAGGTCTGCCCACGTCTTTTCCAAATCTACCTCAGGTTCTGTTGCCGTAATGATCCCCTCCAAACCAAGGAGGGTTTCCAGTCCCACCTTTTCTTCTGTTCCCAAGGATTCATTCAGTTTGCTCAAAGCACTGTAATAGGCTTTGGCCAGGGGCACATTCACTTCAATTTCCGGAATCGTGCGAGAACCGTTCTTAATCTTAACAACCACGTCCACACGGCCTCGCGAAATCTTGGTTGCTACCAGCTTCTTCATACGTTCCTCAAGAGGTCCGCCTGCGGCGAATTGAGGCATACGCACAGAGATCTCACAATAGCGTCTGTTCACACAGCGCATTTCCACTGTATATGAACACCCTTCGACCGTTTTTTCCGCCCTGCCAAAGGCCGTCATGCTCTTAATCATACAATCACCAGGAATCAAAATGCCTAAAGTTTGAAAGTGCCTAAAAT
>JADFWI010000597.1 GCA_015222985.1 Pseudomonadota bacterium
ACGTCTGCAAATATAACATTGCCGAATTAGCGCAGATCATAAACAAGATGATTAAAGAGATATCATAATGGCTATTCACAAGGGATTTGTAAAATGCCAAGTGCATGGGTGCATGGTGGAATAACAATAATGGCTTTATTAACGGGCAGCCGGTAATTTTGGGGCTTGGGATGCTTTTTAGTTCAACAGCCTTAGATATCTTATTGTTTTTATTTCATAGCTTTTTAATTTATATATATGGAGATTGTTCTAAAACTGCAAATGTGAAGGGCGTCCCAGAAATCCAGAAATCCTCTGAACAGCAATATGGCAGAAAATAGAAAGACAGGGCATAGGCAGAGACTCAGAGAGCGCTTCTTGGCAGGCGGCCCGGAAGAGTGCTCTGATGAAAGGTTGCTGGAGCTGCTTCTCACATTTGCTATCGGGCGTAAGGATGTCAGAGCGCTCGCGCAAGAGCTTATTCGGGTTTTTGGCAGTCTTTCCCAACTTCTTTCCGCATCTCCCGATGATCTTTATAAGGTCAAGGGAGTCGGGCAGTCGTCAGTTGCTCTGCTCAAGGTGGTCAGTTTCATTCGATCAGGTGATGTTTCTACAAAAACGAGGATTCCGGTACCGAACGGGACAGGCACTACTCAGCAGAAGCTCTTTGAAGACCCTATGGATGGACAGACCTCGGAACAACCCGGGCCGGACTCTGAAAGCAGCAAACCACATGAGCCAGAGAAACCTTCAATCACGTCCAACCAACCGGAAAAAGAAAGCGAGATTTCAACCGGCCCCAGCGTAGCGGATATGATCCAGGAGCCTCGGCGTCCATCACGATCTTTAAAAAGAACATCGTCTGCCAGGAAGAGTATTAGGCGTAAATTCCAAGTCAGCAATGGCTACCTTCTGGAATTTGACCAACTTGCTCGCATTCTTCATTTTCTCCTGGAACATCGGGACGCAAGAAAGATTAATCGCAGATCTCTTCAGGAAGATACCGGCCTGGCAGATCGACAGGTGGCAGCCCTCGTTAGCATGGGAACTGCGATGAGTTTGATCCAACCTGGCGTCCAGATATTGACTCCAATAGGATTACTTGTTGCAGAACACGATATTTTCATTGAGAAGAAGGGTTCCCTTGAATGGTGTCACTATGCTGGAGCGGGTGCCTCCAGAAATCTGATCTGGTTTGAGATATTCAATCATCTCCTGGTGGAAACCGCTCCCATGACGCAGAATGAGTGGAATGGACACTTGCGGAACCGCTTTTCAGGGCAGTATACGGACGGGACTATTCGTAAGCATGTTCCTAAAGAGGTTCGCTTTGTAATCGATGCCTATATTGAACGTAATTTCAGCAAACTAGAACTTCTGCATCGGTCGTCCGACGAACGGATTTACCGTCGCCGCTACACCCAATTCGCCCCTCTTGTTCTCAGCGCCATGATCTATGATTTCTGCGCCACAAAAGAGACTCATGTTTCCCAGGTTGGCGAGATGGCGGTCACGCCTGGTTCTCCGGCTGTGGTCTTCGGGCTTGATACCGCTTCGTTCCGACAGCAGATCGAAGGGCTTCACGACCGTGGCTGGCTGCGGTACGAAACCACACACAATCTCGATCAAATCCGTCTCAAACCGGGCTTTTCGGCGCTCGAGTTCCTTACTGCGCATTTTGAAGACCGTGAGCTGCGCGAAGATACCAAACCATCACCTGGAGGCATTTTTCAATGAGCGATCCTGTCAATATGGTTCAACTCGTGAGAGATTTGCCCTCCCGTCCCCGCGGAAGAGCTTGCATTGTCCTCACCCATGAGTATGGAGGCCAAAAAGAATGGGCGGCGGAGTTGGCCCGCCAGACGAACTCCGAGCACCTCGACCTGCTGGAACTTTTCGCTCAAGACGCAAAACTCAGCAGCAAAATTGGACAGTTCCTGATCCCCAGCCTTTTTGAGTTCTTGAAGAACCATGGCCAAGCCTCTGTTTTGGTTATTTCAGGCATGGAGTTCCTCAAGGCTACATGGGCCGGTCAATCAAATGCAGTAGACCAGTTTTTGAGTCAATTAAAGACATGGGATAAGTAC
>JADFWI010000598.1 GCA_015222985.1 Pseudomonadota bacterium
ATAGTTGGGGTGTGCACAGAAGCCGACAAGGCCACCTTTTGCGATCTTGTAAGGGGCATAAAGTCCATTGCGGAAAAATTGGTGTTAGACGAGCATCCAGAGCCACGGCAAGGCGTAAAGCAAATCGAAGATGGCGTCTCTTTGTTTCAGGAGGTCTTGAGGGCTCCGGAAGATGTGGAGGCTTGTTCCGAGAAAATTTCAGGCTATCTTCGCAAATGTGGCTTGTCTGATGATACGGCTGCCATGGACCAAGAGGGCGAATCTGCCGGTGCTGATGAGGAGAAACAGGGGGTGGACATTTCTCAGGACAAAGAGCTTGTAGAAAGCTTCATCATGGAGTCCATGGAACATCTTGGAACCATAGAAGTCAATGTGCTCTCTCTTGAACAGGATCCTGAGAACCCGGAGGTGATCAACGCGATTTTCAGACCCTTTCACACGATCAAGGGCGTGTCTGGTTTCCTGAATCTTTCTGATATCAACCGCCTTGCCCATGAGGTGGAAACCCTTTTGGACGACGCCAGAAATCAAAAACTGGCGGTCAATGAGGCCGTCACGGACGTGGTGCTGGATGCAGTGGATTTGATGAAGGCCATGATCAACCATCTCAGCCAAAGCCTTGCCACTGGCGAGGTTGAGCCGGCTGATTTTGGCCTGGAGGCCTTTGTGGATCGATTAAGAAAGCTCCAGCCAGGTGAGGTTGAAGAAGACCAAGAAGAAACCAAACCGACCCCCTCGTCTGATGGGGCCGATATAGGAGATATCTTGATCGAAAAAGGGATCATCACCGAGGAACAGGTGGCCAAGGCCCTTGAGAAACAAGCCGGGCCACCCACATCAGATAAGAAGATCGGTGAGATCCTGATGGAAGATAAAAAGGTTGGGGCCAGGGATGTAGCCGCCGCCCTTCGAGACCAGAAGGAGCGTCGAGGTGCTTCAGCGGTTCCCGGCAAGGCGGTTCGGGAGGCTGCTTTTATCAAGGTAGACACCCGGAAGCTGGATAACATGGTGGATATGGTAGGGGAGTTGGTCATCACCCAGGCGATATTAGCCCAGGATATGAGTGCTTTTGTGGCCCAGGATAAAAGCCTTTATACAAACCTTTCTCGACTGGGCAGGATTACCTCTGAGATTCAGAGCACCTCCATGAGCTTGCGCATGATGCCTATCAAGCAGACCTTCCAGAAGATGATTCGACTGGTGCGCGATCTTTCGAAAAAATCCGGCAAACTGGTCCACCTGGAGATGATCGGTGAGGACACGGAAATAGACCGCAACATGGTCGATGAGATCTATGATCCCTTGGTTCACATGGTGAGGAACTCGGTGGACCACGGCATTGAAAAACCTGAGGTCAGAAAGGCTGCCGGCAAGCCGGAGACTGGAACAGTGAAGTTGAAGGCTTATCACAAGGCCGGCAATATCGTCATTGGGATCTCAGAAGACGGCCAGGGTCTTGACCGGGAAAAAATCATCAAACGCGCCATTGAGCGAAACCTGGTAACCTCTGGAGAAGAATTGTCTGATCAGGATGTCTACGGCCTGATCTTTCAGCCTGGTTTTTCTACCGCCGAGAAGGTTACCGATGTGTCAGGCCGGGGAGTTGGTATGGACGTGGTAAAACGCGCAGTTGAAAAGATGCGGGGAAAAGTTGAGATCGACTCCAAGAAGGGCCATGGGACCACAGTGCTGATAAAACTGCCTCTGACCCTGGCGATTATTGACGGCATCATGGTTCGGGCTGGAGACAGGGATTTCATCATACCAACCATATCCGTGGTAGAATCCATCAGGCCGGAAAAATCTGCCTATAACAGTGTGGTGAACCAAGGTGAGATGATCAAGATCCGGGATAATCTGCATCCGTTGATCAGACTTCACGATGTCTTTGATTTTGAGCCCCAGCACAAGGATCCATGGGAGGCCATCGTGGTGGTAGCGGAAAGTGACGGCCAGCGCAAATGCCTCCTGGTGGATGAGCTGATTGGCAAACAGGAAGTGGTAATCAAAAGCCTTGGAGAACAACTGAAGAAAGTCAAGGGGATGGCCGGCGGAGCAATACTGGCCGATGGTCGCGTGGGGCTTATCCTGGATGTCGCAGGATTGTTTGAAATTGGAGAGACAACAACCGGACTTGAGGAAGCATCAGCGTGATTGGTTCAGAGTTGTCAGATGGCGATTTCTGGCGTTTCAGCGCCCTGGTTCATGAGAAGTGCGGTATCGAACTGCACGAGGGCAAGAAAGAATTGGTCCGTGCCAGGCTGAGCAAGCGGCTGCGTGAGGGAGGTTTCAAGGATTTTAGGGCCTACTACAAGTTTCTGACCGAAGATGAGAGCGGAGACGAGCTGGTAAGGATGCTCGACGCAATCTCCACGAATCTAACCAGCTTTTTTCGAGAGGAAAAGCACTTTGATTTCTTAAAAAACACGGTTCTTCCTTCATGTGTTGCCGAAAACGGACGCTACAAAAGGCTGCGTGCATGGAGTGCAGGATGTTCCAGTGGTGAAGAGCCCTATTCTCTGGCCATATGTGTGTTGGAATACTTCGGCGACAGCCTGCCTTTTGATACGAAGATTCTAGCCACTGACATTTCCACCAAGGTTCTGGCACGGGCAAAGACCGGGATCTACAGCTCGGATCGGCTCGCGAAAATCCCAAAACCCACACTCAGGAAGTATTTCCAGAAAGGCTACGGAAGCCAGGAAGGTCGTTTTCGGGTCAAACGATCCATAAAGGACATGATCAAATATCAGCGGTTCAATCTCATGGACTCCTTTCCATTTCGAGAAACTTTCAATTTTGTTTTCTGCCGCAATGTCATGATCTACTTTAACAAACAGACTCAACAAATGCTGGTCAACAAGTTTTATGATTGTCTTGTGGACGGTGGTTACCTGCTCATTGGGCATTCAGAGAGCTTGACGGGTATTGACCATGGTTTCAAATACATCAAGCCAACTGTGTATCACAAGCAGTAAAACCGAGTGAGGCAAAAATGATGAAAGACGAAGATCTGACAGGCACCATCCAAAAGCTTGTCCGTATTGATGGCGAGTTTTTGAAGGCCGCTGTCTTGAGCTAAAAACCGTGAATAAAAAAAACGAATGTCAATGCCTTGGTGGCATGGGAGGTAACAAGATGTCCGTAGATCTTCAAATGAAAATCCTGTTGGTCGAAGATTCCAAACTTACCCGGAAGATGGAAGTGAAGATTCTCAAGGAAGTGGGCTTCACCAATATCGTTGAAGCCTATGATGGAGATGCGGCCATCCAGATGCTCCAAAAAGCCGAAGATGTTCGTCTTATTATCAGCGACTGGAATATGCCCAACAAGGGAGGCTATGATCTGCTGCTTTGGGTTAGGGCTGATGAAAAGTGGAAGGACGTGCCTTTCATTATGGCGACAGCCCAGGCAGAAAAAAAACAGACTCTTAAGGCCAAAGAGGCAGGTGTAAGTAATTTTATTACCAAACCATTTTCAGCACAGGAGCTGAAAACCGTGATTGAAGAAACCTTTGGGGCAAAAAAGGATGGTGAAGGTGAAGATGTCGGAAAAGCAAGGCTTCCCCAAAAGGCTGCTTCCGGAAAGGTGCGATTGAGCGTAGCCCACATTCAGATCACCGATCATCTAACCCTCGGGGTTTTAAAGCATTTGATTGCAACCGAAAAGCTTGCCCCAAAGCATTTTGAACTGGAAACGCAATGCATGTCGAGTTGGAACCCCCTGCAAGAAGCTCTCGAAAAGGGGGATATTGATGCGGCCTTCATTCTGGCCCCGATTGCCATGGATCTTTTCAGCGTTAATGTGCCGATCAAATTGGTGCTCCTGGCTCACAAAAACGGCAGTACCTGCGTGAGCAACAAGAAAGGTTCAAACAAAGGATCTCTACAACAGTTTTTTAAAGGTAAGAGCTTTTACATTCCTCATATACTTTCGATTCATCACATGCTTTCAACGATGTTCTTGCGACAGCTCGGTCTCAAGCCGGGAGTAGCAGGCCAGGAAGGCGTCGATGTCTTGTTTGAGGTAGTCCCACCAGTCAAGATGCCGGAGTTTCTGGCAGAAAATCCTGAGGTAGGTGGATACACTGTAGCAGAGCCTTTGGGCACGAAGGCCATCGCGGCAAACAGTGGGGATCTCATGTTTCTTTCGGCAGAGCTTTGGGAATATCATCCCTGTTGTGTAGTTGCAGTGCGAGACGAACTTATCAACGCCCATCCTGAGGCGGTCCAGGAACTCACCACAATGTTGGTACAGTCCGGGCAGTTCATTGCTCAGCGACCGGACAAAGCCGCAGAAATCGCCGTTGATTTTTTGGATCCTCAAAACATATTGGGTCTCAAGGTTCCAGTACTAAAGAATGTTCTTAAAGAACCTCAAGGGATAAAGACAGATGATCTATTTCCCGTCATTGAAGACCTCGATAGGATTCAGCGATACATGGTCGAGGAAATGGGTATCGGGACATTGATTGATCTGAAAAATTTTGTGGACACGCGGTTTGCTGAGGTTGCTTGTGATACCGCTGGTTCAGTCAGACGCTCGTCCAACTTCCATGACCTGTCCAAAGTCGTATCAAGGATTGTTGATCGCCACACAAGCGATCTTGATACAAACAACATGTTGGCACAGGAAGGAAAAAATCTTATCTTCGCTCTGGACCATCAAGAGTACGGTATCAGTATCACCTCTGTAAAAGAGATCATCGGGATGACGCCCATACGTACTATACCACAAACTCCTCCTTTTTTTAAAGGAGTCATCAATCTGCGGAACAAGGTGATTCCGGTGATCGATTTGAGGGTCAAGTTTGGCCTGGAAGAGTTGGCCTATGATGAGCGAACATGTACTATTATTGTGGAGGTCAATGGGAAGTCCGACAAGGTGGAAGTTGGTATGGTGGTCGACTCGGTCTCCGAGGTTCTGAACCTCACAGGCGAAGATATTGAAAAGACTCCATCGTTTGGAGTCGACGTGGACACAGAAGTGATCCTTGGCATGGCCAAGACTGAAAATGGGGTAAGAATTCTACTCGACACTGACCGATTGCTGAGTCATGGAGACACTGAAATGCTGGCTGAAGTGAGCTAATTTTGGCGAAAGGAGAAAAAACATGCATCATGACACGGGCACCGAAGCGATAATGGAAGCTTTCTCAAAGGTCGACAAACAGCACGATCAAATGATGAAAGCA
>JADFWI010000599.1 GCA_015222985.1 Pseudomonadota bacterium
ATACTTATCATAAAAGAAATATTTATTCCCAAAATTTTACTTGCATTTCTCATCTTAATCTTCCTTTCTTTTGATTTATCGTGACATTTTTGGGCTGCCAATTTTTTTAGTTGCGCCTATTTACGGCTTGCTGAACAAGCCTTGTAGGATTCTTAACGGATTCTAGCATCAACGGGCCAAAGTCGTTGCTCCCATTGCATCCGGCTGTAGGTCCGCCACGCTATCCGACGCAAGCTCGTCCACACTAACATGCAAACGTCAGCAACAAACAAAAGAACCTGAGAGAGGATTTTCTCCAGATTCATCACGATGAAAGACACCATGATCACGGCTTCCGAAGTTTCAACCAGCTTGGCCATCACACGGTCCAAAGTAAAGCGGCGTTTGGCTTGACCGAACTTGCCTTCAATCGCTATCCGGTCCAATTCATCCTGCCTTTGCTGACGCTTGGTCTGCTCCAACTGAGCTTTATTGGATGCGGTGACTTGTTGGGGTCTGCCAAGGGGACGCCCCGAAAGCCGAATACCCTTGTCTTTACAATAACGACGATTCTCACGGGTTCGATATATCTTGTCGGCATGGACCGATTCAGGATAGCAACCGAAACGTCGATGATAATGTTCTACCTGAGCGACTAAGTCTGACGATTCATTAAAGGCGTCCCAGCTAAGCTTATCAACAAAACTGAAACCATCCACAAGGCTCACCGATATCTTGGCGCCAAATTCAACAGGACTTTTTGCCTTGCCGCGAACAATGGGACGAACCTGGGGTTGATAGAGACTAACTATCCTATCAGAAATTCTGTGGCTACGATTTTCGTACATCCACAACTGCTGTCGATACAGCTCCTTAATCACCAGCACAAGACGATACAAACGTCTGCTCAAATACTTCAATAACCCTTCTGAAGCCATATGATCGATAGTTTGAAGATTACGCTTGAGATATCCCAGTTGTTTGCGAATCGCTTTGCGGATCTTTTTGTATCCCGGCCGCTTCTGCTTGACAATCGCCAGATAATCCTTGCGGGCCTTTTGCCGATACGTCCGAGGCTTGGATTTTTCACCGATGAAAGGATGATGCATCACATCGATCATTTCCTCGGTCTTCTCTCTGGCTTCGTTGAGCAGTTTCAAGTCGGTCGGGTAGGTGATATCGGCCGGAGTACAGGTCGCATCTACAATCAGCTTGCCCCGATTGTCCGTTGGAGTGTCATTCGACGAATCGTTTTGAGGCCCACCTTTCTTCTCTTGATCCCGTGAATTGAACACGATCGACTCATTAATCCTGGCCAGCGTGTCCTTATCGAATCGCTTTCGGAAATGGCTCATCAGAGAATGATGAAAAGGTTCCTCATCCTTGTACTCAGGAAAACCCAGGAAGCATTGAAGGTACGGGTTCTCTCGTATCTGCTCAACGGTCTCACGGTCCGTGGTGCCCAGGCGTTCCTTAATAATCAGGGCACCCAGAGCTATACGAGCCGATTTAGCGGGATTACCCGTTCCACTATCTTCAAAGAAGGCAGCATACTGCTGTTCAATCTCCTGCCAGGGGATTTGTTTCGAAAGAATGATCCAGCGATTGGCACTTCTAAGCTTGCCACCGAAAGGCAGGTAAAAGTTCTCAAACACCAACTGATTGGGATTGTCTTTGCGATACATCCGTGACCTCCATGTGCAAGCCTTTTGAGCGTTTTGCTGTGAAATCCATTCACTTGCACTATTATAAATAGGATGTATCGACATGTAAACAATAAACTTAACTGTTAATCAGCAAGCCCTAATTAGGAAGTTGCTTTCCCGCGACGACTGGTCGGAAACTCCATTGCAGTGTCCTCGGGTTGTCCATAGTTAAGGAATTTCGGGCTGCAAATGCGTCGGCGGCGCATCCGCTGTCTTGAGGCGGAGAACGGCCGGGCCGTTGAAGGGGGGACGGAACTCCCGCCTCCCG
>JADFWI010000600.1 GCA_015222985.1 Pseudomonadota bacterium
GAAATTTAATCCATGTGTCAAAATCCCTTAATCTACAGGTAGCTACGCGCATTGAACGAGCTGTCCCGGCCTCTGGCTGTATGGAAATTCCTTCTGTTAAACACCTTGAGAACTTCTGGTTGGAGTGAAAAAGATAAATGAAATCACATAGATGATCTGTACAACCCCCTTTGGCATGCTCGTTGCGTTTTACATACCAAGCCGGATATCAGTTTTTACTATCATCATACATACTGTGCACTAGAGCGCTTCAAAAAAACCTTTTCAATTTGTCATTCTGACTTCAGAACGTAGGTCAGGTTGCGAGCGAAGCGAGTTACCTGACTTAGAATTTGTCCAGGTTAGGGTACTTTCAGCGCCCAAATGTGGTAAATGTTTTCCCAATATGTAACTTTTTTTACCCATTTCTACGGCTGTGATCAACGGTTCAGTTAGGCTCAACCGCCTGAAAATAAAAGCAAATCTCTTTAATCTTGATTATCGCATTATTCTTGCATATTGATAAAAGAATTAGTTGTTCTCTCGTTGTTGTTTGTCCTTAACGCTAATGAGGAATTCAGGAATTTAAGGATTTAGTTCCTTGATTCTGAAATTCGTGCTTGTTGGGGCAGAATGTCCTTGTCGACCTAATCAATTACTAGAAAAGTCAAAATGTTAAACTCGTGCTTCGGATTTCCGGTTTATCCCGGTTAGGAGTGGAAAGGATGAAAAGGTCTTTTTGGTTGATCTGCCTGCTGAGTTTCACTCTGTTGCTTGGCGCCCGGCAGTTGTCAGCAAAAGGCTGGGAGTATCAGGAAAGCAATACGAAGTCTAATCTGACTGCGGTTAGCTTTGTAGACAAAGATCGCGGTTGGGCAGTAGGCGAATACGCCACCATCCTGGCCACAACAGACGGTGGGCTGAATTGGAAGGTCATAAGTCCGCCAATATTGGATCAAGTGCCTGCTGATCCATTTCCCTACCCACGAATGTGTCATTTCCGGAGCGTCTATTTCCTGGATGAAAGAAACGGATGGGTTGCAGGGGAGATGACCCTGCCGGGCTTTCAGGCCGAAGATGTGGCGCCCATTCCTATCCGATTTGGCATCATCCTTCGCACCAGAGATGGCGGGCAAACCTGGGAATGCCAGTATCCTTGCAAGGCCTGGACAGACATCGTGTCTGAAAGGAGGCCGTTCCTCAAACAGATAAATGATATCTTCTTTTTGAATGGCCGACAAGGCTGGGCAGTGGGAGACGGTTTTTGTTACCTGGCCACTGAAGATGGAGGAGAAACCTGGAAAGAAAAGCCCATCGGGTTCTGCGCAATCCCGGAAACACGGCACAATCTAACCGCCACTCGCTGGATATCATCACGATGGGGCTGGGTTGCAGGCTATCAATACGATATGTTTTTTCCGGAAAGAAGAAGCGGATTCATCGCCCACACTGAAGATGGGGGCAGCACCTGGCTCATTGATCCGCTTTATCCTGTCTCGTCCTACCCCATTCCGCCCCTTATGGACCTGGAAATCAAGACCCCATGTTCCAATACTGATTGTTTTCCGCCTCCTGCCTGGTCAGTGGGCGAA
>JADFWI010000601.1 GCA_015222985.1 Pseudomonadota bacterium
ATTGTGGGGAGGGGAGCCGACTCTTCATAGGGACCTGGTTTCGTTGATTTCCTATGCTCGTGGCCGAGGTGCCAGACGTATCAAGCTCGTGACCAACGCACGGAGTCTGGCCGAGTGGGAAGTGCTAACGAGTTTGGCGGAGGAGGGTTGTCGCCTATTTGAAGTAAAGATAAACGGTTCCAGGCCTGAAACACACGAGGCGGTTACGGGTGTGAGAGGAAGTTTTGACCAAACCCTCCAAGGGCTCCAGAATGCGAGCACGCTGTCGAGATCAGATGAGTATGGGAATTCTATTTATGTGGGAGCTCGTGTGGCAGTCAGCCGGGCAAACCTTGAAGACCTGACTTCCATTGTGAGCTTGCTCATATCCTTTGGGGTTGATCGCATCGTCTTAGCCCGAAGGGGTTCTGATTTTTTGCTGGGTGAGGCAGCCCGTGTTATTGCCAATGCCATGAAAGTGGCAACACTTAATCGAACCTGGTCTGTGTGCGAGGGCTTTCCGCCCTGCTTGATGAAGGCAGGTGAAATGCATGTTGCCGAATTGATTCAGCCTGCCTTCCGGGAAGGAGAGAGACCGAAAGGGTGCCGTGGTTGCGCATACAAAGATATTTGCAGCGGCCCGCCTGAAGATTATGTTCACGAAAAGGGCTCGCGAGAATTCCGGGCTGTTTCCTCATCGCCTTACTTGGAAGATTTGAATCACTTGCTTGAAATGAGGTCCTTCCGTGCCAGACAGTAAGAGCCGAATCCTCCTTATTTCTTTTAACGCAGCCGGCCACGATTCCCTGGCCCTGGGTTACATCAAGGCGTTTGCCCTGAAAGACACCACGGTTTCCCGCAGGACACAAATCGAAATCTTGAGCTTCAGCAATGAAGAGGGCGATGTCCGACAGGCCCTCTATTACATCACAGAGTACAAACCCCATCTCCTCGGCCTTTCCTGCTATTGCTGGAGTATGGAAAAGATCTTGGAACTGGCGCGATCCGTCAAACAGATTATGCCCGATGTGCCCATCGTTGTGGGTGGCCCGGAGGTAGGCCCTGTTGCCGATCAGTACCTTGAAAAAAATCAGGCCCTGGATGTGGGGGTCCATGACGAAGGTGAAGCGGTCTTCCTGGACCTGATCAAGTACTACTTTGCGAGGAAGGGCCGCCTGGAAGATATCACCGGCATCTCCTTCCGCAGGGGCCAGGAGGTGGTAAGGAACCAAGACCGCCCACCCATTAAAGACCTGGATGAGATCCCTTCTCCATATCTTACGGGGGTATTGATTCCGCGAGACGGTGTGACCTATTTGCAGTCTTTCCGGGGATGTCCGTTTCGGTGCGGTTTTTGTTATGAGGGCGGACGACACAAAGGCCTTCGCTTTTTTTCTTACGAGCGCGTGAAGGCCGAGGTCGAACTTGTCATGGGAAATCCCGGCATAAGAAGCTTCCATTTTGTTGATTCGGTCTTTAACCTGAATCCCAAGCATCTGCGAAAGATCACCAGCATTCTTCGTGACGCCAACAGATATGACACCCGGCTAAGGACAATCGAGGTCTTTACGGAACAAGTGGACGAGGAAACAGTCAACTATCTGGTTCAGGCCGGTGTACAGAGCGTTGAAACAGGCCCCCAGACGGCCATCCCGGAAACACAAAAGCGCATTGGCCGTTATTTTGACCCCGAAAAATTTGCCCGCGGCGTACGTCTGATGCAAGAGGCCGGCATTGAAGTCTGGTGCGACTTGATTGTGGGCCTGCCAGGGGATAATTTCTTTCGTTGTGTTGCTTCTGTGGCTTACGCCATGGGTTTGAAGCCTTCACGTATCGTCATGAGTATCCTGCATGTCCTGCCGGGCACCTCGCTCTTTCAAGAACCCGGCCGTTTTGGCCTCGCCTTTGATCGCAACCCTCCTCACTATGTTGTGGGAAATGACACTTTTCCCTTCGAACAGATCTACGAAGCCGTGCTCTTTTCATCGAGTGCGACCATGGAATACAATGCCGCCCTGCCATTGAAGAAATCAGGGTAATGCAGTTGCCTTCAAAATTCAAATCAAAATTGAACAACCTTACTTCATCAAATCCCGCCGAAATAGTTGACAATTTAACCGGCTGAGCCTTTCAAAACCCCTTGACCATGAAACCATTCTCAGATAGGTTTTCAACAGGTTTTCCGGTAACATCTCAAAAAGTCCGGGTGCTACTCCAGGCGAGGGGGCCTTTTTTCAAAGGCGATATCAACCATGCCCAGGAAGTGTGGCCGGATATTTCGTGATTGGCCAAGCCCGTGCCAAGCTCATAAGGACATTTGGGTCAATCACAATATCCGGCCACTGCGACAGTCCGAAAC
>JADFWI010000112.1 GCA_015222985.1 Pseudomonadota bacterium
ATGTTCGATGTTGGACGTTCATCTTTTAATATGTTCGACGTTCATCTTTCAAAACAATTCCATACGGCGTAAATGTAACCTGTCAACGGTTACGGAAAGCTCAAAGGTCAAGGCCGCAGGTCCGCCGTATTTCTGGCGAGCTCAAGGATTCAAAATCTGATCTGACCAGACAGGCCGCTTGGGCGGATGACCCGAGCGGCCTGTTTTGTCGGTTGAGCCGGGTGAACGGATACAAACAACTTTAGGCATTTTAGCGCATTTTTCATTTTAGGCATTTCCTCTACGCATGAAACACACCATCACCTTTAAACCAGACAATGTTTCAGTCACCGTTTCCAAGGGGAGCAACCTCCTGGACGCTGCCCTTGAGGCGGGCGTACATATCAATGCTTCGTGCGGCGGCCAGGGTGTTTGCGGCAAGTGCCGCGTGGTGATTGAAGAAGGCGAGGTTGACAGCGAAAAGACAGAGAATATTAGCGAGAAAAAATATGACCAGGGGTGGCGCCAGGCCTGTAGAACGTCTGTTCTTTCAGATTGCACGGTCCGGATTCCTGATGAATCAAGGGGCTTGCGGCGGCTTGTTACCCAGAAACTTGACATAGCCAAAGGGGAACGCAAGATCTCTGCCCTTGATACAAAGCTCCTTGCTGAAGGGTGGCGGCTTGACCCCATAGCCATTAAGGCGCCCACCCGGCTTGCACCGCCCACATTGCAAGATAACGTGAGCGACCTGTCGCGGTTTTTGGCTGGACTGAGACAGCAACATCAAATTGAAAATGTGTCGGCTGATATTAGGTGCCTTAAAACCATGCCTGAGATCCTGCGGACCAGTGATTGGCATGTCACAGCTACTTTGATGGCAGCGCCTGCTGCAAACAACCTCCTGTCCCCGGACGACAAAACCTCCCCGCTAAACCTGGTGCGCATCCAGGGCGGTGATACATCTGACGAGAATTTTGCCATTGGGTTGGATATCGGAACCACGACAATCTGCGCCGAGCTGATAGATCTTAAGAACGGAAGGGTCATGGCAGAACGGGCCGAATACAACAGGCAGGTCAAATACGGCGACGATGTCATTACCCGCATCGTGTATGCCCAACAACCCGAGGGGCGAAAAAAGCTGCAGTCTCTTGTTGTGTCTTCCATTAATCAGGTAATTGATGAGCTCTTGGAAGAAACCGGCAGTTCAGAAAAGAGCGTCTCATGCATTGCTGCGGCCGGCAACACCACGATGACGCACCTGCTCCTTGGCTTAGAGACGCGCTATATCAGGGAAGCGCCTTATGTTCCGGTGGCAAGTTCTGTTCCGGTCGTGTGGGCACGAGACATTGGCATTGACCTTCTGCCTGATTGTGTGCAGATTCACAACTTCCCTTCGGTGGCAAGTTATGTGGGCGGCGACATTGTCTCCGGCATACTCGGTTCCGGTGTCTTTCAAAAAAAGGAACTGACACTCTATATGGATATCGGGACAAACGGCGAGATTGTTTTGGGAAACCGGGATTGGCTGGCCTGCGCAGCCTGTTCCATGGGCCCTGCCTTTGAGGGCGGCGGCATCAAACATGGCATGCGGGCAGATCAGGGAGCGATCGAGGGATTCAATATCAATCCCGTGACCCTGGAACCTATGATTGTCACAGTTGGCAGAAAAGGGCCCCGAGGCATTTGCGGGTCCGGCCTGATCAGCATCCTTTCTGAGCTGCTGAGCGCATGCGTGATCGACCGCCGGGGCAAGTTTATTCGAGACCTTGCCTCTGAGCGCATTCGCCCGGGACGATTCGGACACGAATATGTACTCGCATGGGCCGAAAATTCGGCTACCGGGCATGATATTGTCATCACCGAGGTCGATATCGAAAATCTGATGCGTGCCAAAGGAGCGCTTTTTGCCGGATTTCTGACCCTGCTCGAGAGCCTGGACCTTTCCTTCGACGACCTTGATCGGGTGATTATCGCGGGCGCCTTTGGCAGATATATCAACCTTGAGAAGGGAAAACTGATAGGCCTGTTTCCGGACATACCTGTTGAGAAGTTCCATTTTATCGGAAACGGCTCCCTGCTGGGGGCGCGCCTGGTTTGCCTTTGCAAAGCTATGTTGCCGGAGGCCGAGCGGATTGCCAGGATGATGACTAATATAGAGCTGAGCGATAACGCCTCCTTCATGGACAAGTATATGGGAGCCCTGTTCCTTCCTCACACAGAGGCCCGCCTCTTTCCCAATGTGAGCGAGTATCTTGAGGCCAACTCTCAAATGGTCAGCAGAG
This sequence comes from Pseudomonadota bacterium, assembly GCA_015222985.1. GTDB lineage: Bacteria > Desulfobacterota > Desulfobacteria > Desulfobacterales. Next base: position 2,268 of record JADFWI010000112.1, read on the forward strand.
AAAGGAAGGTTTCATGACAATAACTGTTGCCATGGCCGGCAAGGGCGGCACAGGCAAGACCACCATTGCAGGCCTTCTCATTAAGTTTCTCCTAAAAAGGGGTATCAAGCCGATCCTGGCCGTGGATGCGGATGCGAATGCAAATTTGAATGAGGTCCTTGGCATAGAAGTAGAGACGACTCTTGGTGATGCCAGAGAAGCCCTTAAGGACGGCGTGCCAACCGGAATGACCAGGGATATCTACATGGAATACAGGCTTGAAAAGGCCCTGGTGGAAAGCGATGGGTATGACCTGATCGTTATGGGTCGTCCCGAAGGCCCGGGTTGTTATTGTCATGCCAACACCTTGCTCTCGCGGCTACTGGACACGCTCTGCGACAACTACCGCGTTGTGGTCATGGACAATGAGGCAGGCATGGAGCATATCAGTCGCCTGCTGGCCCGCCGCGCTGATATCTTGCTCATCGCATCTGACCCAAGCCAGCGAGGGATTCAGGCAGCCAGGCGAATTCGTGATCTTGCCAGGGATCTCAAGCTGGAAATCAAGAAAGAGATCCTGGTCATAAACCGTGTGAACGGCCATTTGCCACCTGAGATCAAGGATGCGGCAGATGCGGCCGGGCTGAACCTGGCGGGCTGCGTGCCGGAAGACCCGTTGATCTCCCGATACGATACCGAAGGCCGCCCCACTGTTGAGTTGCCTGAGGATGCAGTGTCGGTTCAGGCGCTAAACAAGATCTTTGAGGGCACTGTTTTTGATCTGTTTGAGAAACCTCTTTGAGTAGTTCGATGAGCGCTGAAGGTCTCTTTGTGTCAATATTTTGGGTGGTCGGGTGTCAAGAAAACGACTATGTGGAAGAAGTTCCATCCAAATTCACTTTGCATCCTAAAGATCTTCCTATTTTGATCCCCTGTTTCATATAGTCACCTCTTCCCACGCTGTTGCCAAACAGGTTTGGATCAAGGCCTAATCATACCTTCAAGGACTATCTTTTCTTTGAGTGAAAACCCCAAAAAAAACTTGACGTCTATGTATATTTCGTATACGGATCTTCCGTCTACCATTATCCTGCCAACCGAGCGGGAATCAATGACATACGGCAGGAAAGTGCCAACTAGACAATATATGGGCGTCATTCCACTGTGAGCCAACCCAATTTCTCTGAGAAGATACTGCATATGTCGATTTCGGCACGATTGATGCAGCCGACACAATCGAGATGACCAAAGGGCGAAAGTGGCTATCAAGACGAAAACCTTAAGGGCGTTTCATCAAAGCGGATTCGGTCTTCACGACGGGA
>JADFWI010000602.1 GCA_015222985.1 Pseudomonadota bacterium
AACTGAATGGCAGTGTGCTTTGTTTTCCCGGTACGCAGATCAATGGGCTCTTTTGGCTCAATAAAAGGGTCCCACTCTTCGTAGCCTTCTTTCTTAAGGACGTGCTTTTGCCGCCGGGGGGACATGCTGTCAAAAATGAACTTCTTTCTCTCCGCCTCTTCAGGCGATAGGTTACGCATCTAGGTTCCTCCTAACATCAAGCCAGAAAGTATTCCTCATCATAACTGGTCATCAAGGCCACTGAAACAGGCACAAGTCCCATATGGATCTTTGAACGCTTCGCCCCAACCTCGTCAACGAGGTCCTTAGATAGTTCAAAAAGGCGGTCATTCATAACGTCCATGTTCACTGTTGGATAGGATGTTCCCTCCTTGAAGCCAGAGGCCCCGCAGATATGGGGTTTCCCCCCGATCGACGTGGGAATTCCATAGACCCTGCAGGTGATCGGCCTTCGGGCGTACAGATCACACAGCTTCTCATCGTTTAGAAGGGGACAGGCCACTCTTTCATGGGCCAACTGGGACAAAACCTCCTCAGGAGGTTTTCCTTTGTCTATGTACATTTTCTTAAGTTGTTGTTTGATCTGATAATACTTGCGATCAGCCTTTTCCGCCCGTCCGGTGATCGGACGTCGCTCTTTCCTGGTGAGTGATTTGTTGAAATGATAGCTCATATAGACCGCTTCAATAAGCGTAAGATCAAACACGGCGTAACAGCAGTCGCAGCAATGGGTCTCGCAGCGAACGCAATCCTTGTGGGCCTCCTGCACGGCATTGAAGATCTTATCAGCTTCGGAAACCAGGGCCTCGTATTTTTCAAACGTCTTTGGAAAATCCAACATGCTCCTCCTTCAATGGATTTAATGCTCTCTTGATAACAAAAATCAGGCATGGCTGTCAACGACCAATCAGCGTTGACAAAACCAGCGCTTTACTTTATCCGGAGTAAGTGTTTACCTCCCGTCACATCATGAAATATGAACTCGAACACCTGGGCACAGAGTTGGGGACCGGATGGTTTGCACCCATGCCCGTTGAGGATCTTGATTTTGAAGACGGCCTTGACTACATCCGAGAACATCCCAACGACGAGTTCATGCATAAACACCTCCTGCAAATGACAGGAACGTTCGGGCCAAACCTGACTTGCCAATTAATAGAAAGAGGCAAGGACGACAACCCTCACCTGTTGGCACTCATCTATGAGGCCTGCATTCTCAATGAGAGATTGCACGCCTTGACAGAAAGATTCCGTGGAACGGACATAAAAAAATTGGCAGATCATACACCCTTGATCTATATCAACTGGTCCTTGAAAAAAGACCTCGACCAAAAAGCCTACTGGCTCAAGCTGTTTTCCGAAAACATCCTCCGGCACAAACCGGCAACTCGCCCAGAGGATTTACAGCATCCCATCCCCTTTGATCCTGAGACAATGGATGCCTGGCCCAAGGCAGCGGTCCCCATCACGGATGTGCTGCGTCAAGGCGCACCAGGAACATCCAGTGGAGTCGTCACGCCTGGATTCAATCCCGCGGAAACCTCGCGAAAGGCCGTGGAGGCGCTGAATGCCGCTGATCTCAGGATGGGACCGGAATTGAAAACTCCGGGCAGCCTCAGTCCTTACGCCCTTCAGATACCGTGGCATCTTCAGGTTAGCGTGTCCGCAGGGAGAAACCACTGGCAATTGACCGGCGCCCAGACGAGCTATGGTAAGGGACTCAATATTGACCAGGCAAAGGCGTCGTGCCTGATGGAAATAGTTGAAAGGTGCTCGGCCTTTGCCGGTTTTGACTCTGAAAGGGCTCTCCACTACAAGCACGGCCACCTATTGATTCATGCGCGTTATGAAAACTTGAAAAAAGGATCTTCTGAGGTGTTAGACCCCAACGACATGTGTCTCGAGGCGCCCTATGAAAACCAGCCGCTTTATTGGATTTCCGGTGAAAGTGTGGATGAAAAAGGGGCACATCCGGTCTATGTGCCGGCCCAACTCGTATTTCTGTTCTGTAATATTGATGAAATAAGTCTTACAACCGGCGTACCCTCCACCGGTCTTGCCTCGGGAAATACCCTTGAGGAGGCCAAGCTGAATGGTTTGCTTGAGGTCATAGAAAGAGATGGGGAGAGAATTATGCCCTATTCCCGCGAGAGGTGTTTCTCGCTGGATTATGACGATCCTCAAGTAAAGGGCGTTTTCCAACGTTGCACAAAGGAGGGTGTCCATATCCAATTCCTGGACATCACGTCTGAGTTGGGCGTTCCCTGTTACAAGGCTTTCATTCGTGGCCCTGAAGGAGAAATCCTCAAAGGATGCGCAGCCCATCTCGACGGGAAAAGAGCTGCTGTGTCAGCGCTGACTGAAGTGCCATTCCGCTCTTCCTGGTTCCGTCCTTCGCCAAAACCCGACGGCCTAGAGACCATTAGGCTCGAAGACCTTCCAGATTATGCGTCAGGGAACATCAGCCGGGACCTGGGGCTTTTGGAAAGACTTTTGGTCACAAACGGCTATCGACCGATCTATGTCAACCTCACCAGAAATGATCTGGACATACCTGTAGTGAAGGCCCTGGTACCCGGTCTCGAGATGTTTGCCGAATTCGACCGGTTTTCCACCCTGAGCCTCCGGCAATTTGTCCATTACCTGAAGGCTTCACAATGACGGCAATCCGGCCACGGCATATCCTGGTACTACAGAGACATTTTTGGGACCGAACTGAATCTGATACGGAATGATGTGGGTAGGCACTCCTTGTTTGAAGCGGCAACGCCGCGCTGTACAAAATCGCGCAGCGATTTTGTCACGGAGCGATTTTATCTTGACAACCCCCACTCGGGTGCTTAAACTGGTTTTTGGCATATACTCATAACGATTGCTGTTCCGGTTTTGGCGGATTGATTGGGATCGCGGAACGATTTCATAACGGTGCCATCATGGTAAGACCACTGAAAAGTCGTCTTGTAAAGATCGACCCTGAAATAAACTATTTCAAACCACGGGGTGTCCCCATGATGGACCTGGAACAGGTCCAGTTGACCGTGGATGAACTTGAGGCCTTGAGACTGGCTGATTTCCTCGGCATGTCTCACGAAGAAGCGGGCAAACAGATGGGGGTGTCGAGGGCAACATTTGGACGTATTATTGAACAGGCCCGAAAGATTGTGGCAGACGCCTTAATACACGGCAAGGCGATCAGTGTGGACGGCGGCAACTATGAAAGAGTGGACCCCGCGGTCAAACGAGTCTTCTTGTGTGATCGCTGCCAATGCCGATGGGATGAGCCCCTAGCTACAGGGCCACCGCAACAATGTCCGTCATGCGGACGTGAGGAGTTCCACCGAGTAGGGGAAAAGGGATAAAAAAAACCCAAAAAAAAGGAGGCACAACATGGCAAAATTAACGCAAGACATGAAAGATGTGATGGAAAAAAGCAGAGGTTATGCCGTAGCTACCTGTACCAAGGAGGGCGTCCCCAACGTGGTCCCGATTCATCACCTTAAGATCCTTTCGGACGATGAGATCATGATGGCCGATATCTTTATGACAAAGACCCTTGAAAACATAAAGGAAAACCCAGTCGTTGCCATCTCTGCGTGGGATTGGGATGTCAAACCTCGCAAGGGATATCAACTCAAAGGCACACCCAGAATCGAAACATCTGGCAAGCTCTACGATATGGCCGTTGAGTGGGTCAAGGCAGAAAAACCTGATCTCACAGCGAAGTCGGCCATTGTCGTAAAAATTAATGACATCTTTGTCACCAGCCCTGGGCCAAATGCCGGCAAAAATGTCGAAGAGATCGAATAGAAGCGTTCGAGGGAGAAAACCAACTATGAAAATAGCCATTTCATCAACAGGGCCCGAACTTGACTCAGAGGTCGACCCCAGATTCGGTAGATGT
>JADFWI010000603.1 GCA_015222985.1 Pseudomonadota bacterium
CTTTACAGGCCCGGCCACCTATTCCGTCGAGCGCAGAGCCGCTCGGCTGGGAGTAAGCTTCAATAATGGAGATGATATCATGTATGAGCAGGGTGTAATCAGGCCGCCGAGCGAGGCCCGGAGCCTCCTTGTCAGGGTTACCAGAAACTGTCCCTGGAACCAGTGTCTTTTCTGTCCTGCATATAAGGGCGTAAAGTTCTCGCGGCGCAGTGTGGCGGAAGTCAAGGCGGACATCGATGCCATGGCTAAGGAGTACGGGAAGCATAGTAACATGATCGAAACCGCATTTCTCCAGGACGCCGACAGCCTTATCCTGAAAACGGACCAGATTCTCGAAATACTCCGGCATATCAAGGTCAGGTTTCCCAGACTTGAGAGAGTCACGACCTATGCGCGGGCCACGACCCTGAAGCGCAAGAGCGTTGAAGAGTTTCTGCAATTGAAGGAGGCAGGGCTCACGAGGATTCATGCGGGCCTGGAAAGCGGTTCTGAAAACGTGCTCAAGATGATCAAGAAGGGGATTACGCCCGAAGATATTCTAGAGGCCGGCAGGAAAGTGATGGCTGCCGGCATCTCCCTTTCCGAATATATCATGCCGGGTGTCGGCGGCCGTACATTGAGCGAAGAGCACGCCCGTGAGACTGCGCGCCTCCTCAACCAAATCGGGCCTGATTTTATACGGGTCCGCACCTTTGGGCTTCATCCCAAATCACCGATGAAAGAGATGGCGGAGGCGGGCACCTTCCTGCCCATGACGGATGAAGAGATCGTTGCCGAAATCAGACTTCTCCTCTCATGCCTCGACGAAATCCACAGCTACTTCTCCTGCGGCGATTACAGTCCCAACCTTCTCATGCAGGTGAACGGATACCTGGACCAAAAAAAGGACGACATGCTCAGCGAACTCGACAAATTCCTTTCTCTTACACCCGAACAGAAAAAGGCCTATTCTCTGATCAGGCGGTCCAATTCGGTGAATTACCCCATCGAGATAGTCCTTGATGAGAAAGTGATGAAAACGGTACTGCCTGAAATCAAAAAGTTGGAGCGGGAAGATCCTGATGGATTCAACCGCACAATTGAGACCCTTATGGCGTACATGATCCCTCAGCCTCAGACGGACGAAGACTGGGATTGAAGCCCAGGCATGAAAGAGCGGCCCCTTCCCCACGGTTTTCTGATTCGCTTACAACCCTCTCGACTTCCAAACGCCCTTGGTCTTTACGAAAGCGTCTTCCTTTAGGCCACTCTTTCGTTTCTAGGAAATTATCCCACAATGACTTTAGTGTATTGAGTTGATCTTTTGGGATCTTTTTTGTTAGATGTTCAATCTTCGGAATATTCTTTAGTTGAGCCATATTGCCCCTCTTTATGAATTCATTGGAGGCTTAACAGTTAGAATGGGTATACTAAAAAAGAAGGCCTGATCCCTTTTTTACGGAACTGGGCTGTTCCATTCGGCTGCCAGAAGTTTATTTCATCGATCCCTGGCTGGTGGGAGAGAAATGCAAACCAATCATTATCTGTGACGGCAACGAAATCCAGCAATTTCGAACCTATTTTGGTTTTAGAAAAACCTGCCCATCTAAGGTTGTTAGGAATGTAGGCTTGCCCGCCAGACTTATGGCGGGCTGGCCCGCCGTTCTTCTTGCCCGCCGTCTGTCTGGCGGAC
>JADFWI010000113.1 GCA_015222985.1 Pseudomonadota bacterium
AAGCCGAAAAGCAAGGCGTGTCAAGCGTCTTTGCGGCTTGTCATTTCTAATGGCCATGGCCATGGCCTTTTTGGTGCCGATAAGGACGACCAATTCCTTGGCGCGGGTTATCCCTGTGTAGATGAGATTTCTCTGAAGGAGCACATAGTGCTGGGTCATGACAGGCAATACTACGGCCCTGTACTCCGATCCTTGGGACTTGTGCACGGACACAGCATAGGCCAATACGAGCTCATCCAGTTCAGCAAAGCCGTAGTCCACAGGCCGGCCGTCGTATTCAACCGTCAGTTTCTGCATTTTGCCATCTATCTCGCTGATGGTTCCAATGTCGCCGTTAAATACGTCCCTTGTATAATTGTTTCTGATCTGCATCACCTTGTCCAGGCGCTTAAACGTGCGTCCCATCCGTTCAATCATATCACTGGACTTGTTGAGGGCTTCTTGCAACACACGATTCAGGTTGGCTGTGCCGACAATCCCTTTGTGCATGGGGGACAGTACCTGGATATCTGACAGGGGGTGAAAATTAAACCGATCAGGGATGCGCACGCAGCAAAGCTCCCGGATGGTGGAAAGGACCTTTTCAGGATCATCTTGCTCGATAAAGTAATAATCCTTGAGAGTATCTCGATTTGAGCTCGGCGCAGCCGGAAAATTACCCTGGTTGATCTGATGGGCATTGACGATGATGAGACTCTCCCGGGCCTGTCTGAAGATCTCCGTCAAATACACGGCAGGCACACGTCTTGAATCGATCATGTCTCGCAGGACGTTTCCGGGACCCACCGGAGGAAGCTGATGAATATCTCCCACCAAAATCAGTACGGCCGTGGCGGGCACAGCCTTGACAAGGTGATACATCAAGAAAACATCCACCATGGATGCCTCATCCACGATGACCACATCTGCATCAAGAGGATTCTCTTCGTTTTTCTGAAATCCCCCGCTCTTGTGGCTGTAAGCTAACAGCCGATGGATGGTTTTTGCCTCACGGTTTGTGACTTCGGAAAGCCTTTTTGCTGCACGCCCGGTAGGAGCAGCAAGGAAAATCCGCTTCCCTGCCCCTTCAAAGACAGCTATAATCGCTCTCACCAAGGTCGTTTTGCCAGTTCCGGGCCCGCCTGTCACGATAGACACCTTGGATGAAAGCGTCGTCTCAAGAGCAGACCACTGCCCTTCGGAAAGGAGGATGGCCAGTCTCTTTTGCAGAAGCCTTCTGATCCCCTTGTCATCCGTCTTAAGGGATTTGACAGGCACGGAAAGGAGGGCCTTGAGTCGGTTTGCAAGACCTCTCTCAACAGTGTGAAAAGCCTTAAGATAAACGGCCTTCTCGCTTTTGCCGGCATCGCCATCCTGATCCCCAAGGTCCTCTACTACAATACGCTTTGATGAAACCAGGTTGTCAAAAGCGCTCTCAAGGACACCATGGCCTGTCTCAAGTAGATCTCGTGACCGTTTCATCACATCGTCGTACGCTCCATAGACATGGCCGTCCTCAGACATCTTTTCCAACACATGGAGGATGCCGGCTTCTGCCCGTATCAGTGAGTCTTTCGGAACACCAACTTTGCCCGCAATACCGTCAGCAATGATAAAGCCAATGCCAAATATGTCTGTTGTCAGTCGATAAGGATTTTTCCGCACAACACGGATAGCATCTTTGCCGTATTGCTTAAATATCTTGGCGCTGTAGCCTGCACTCACCCCATGTCCCTGGAGAAAAATCATGACGTCGCGGATCTCTCTTTGATCTTCCCAGGCCTTGCGGATCATCTCAAGCCGCTTCTTGCCAATCCCTTCTATGCCCATGAGTTTCTCGGGACGATGTTCAATGACCTCCAGGGTCTTGTCACCGAACCGCTTCACCAATCTCTTGGCCATCTGAGGACCGATTCCTCGAATGAGCCCTGATCCCAAATACTTCTCAATCCCATGTACTTTGGCAGGAAGGCTCACGCTGCATGCGCTGGCCTTGAACTGCTGTCCGTACTTGGGGTGGATCTCCCAGACACCCGAAAGTTCCAACACCTCGCCTGGAGAGACCCCTCCCAACTGGCCCACCACAGTCACCAAATCCGGATTTCCTTTGACCTTCAACCTTGCTACTGTGTACAGACTGTCATCATTGAAATAGACAATCCGATCCAGTTGGCCTTTCAGGGTCTCTAACATTCTTAACCTATCAAAATTGTTTCACAAATATTCGTATTTCAGTTAAATTAACGAACAAGCATTAAGATGTCAATCCATTTACGGTTGTCTGATATTGAAGTTGACATTATGGCAGAATTTGATATTAAATAATATGTGGATGTTCAGAGAATACGGGATGTAGGCCTCGCCGCTGGAGCAAGGGCCGGCGAGATCCTTTGCAATTACTGGGGAAAAACCCACACCGTAGAAAAAAAGGGGGCAACAGACCTGGTCACTGAGGCTGATTTGGCCTCTGAAAAGGCTATTACCCAACTTATTCGGACTGCCTTCCCTGAGCACTCCATCCTTGCTGAGGAAAGTGGTATAACGTTCGGGACAGACTCTTGCAGATGGATTATTGACCCCCTGGACGGCACCACCAATTTCGCTCATGGCCTGCCTGAATTCACTGTCTCTATTGCTTTCGCCTATGAGGAAGAACTCGTCTTTGGGTTGGTCTTAAATCCTGTCACCGAGGAACTCTTTTGTGGGATACGAGGCCGGGGGGCGACTCTCAATGGCCGGGCTATCCAGGTTTCCAGCGCTGATAATCTTGGCGAGAGTCTCCTGGTCACAGGTTTTCCCTATGAGTTGAAGCCCGTTATAGACCCCCTTATGCAGCGCCTTGAGCGATGTCTCATGGCTGCGCAGGGAATTCGTCGGCTAGGCTCGGCCGCACTGGATCTTTGCTATGTGGCCTGCGGTCGATTTGAAGGTTTCTGGGAACAAAACCTGGCCCCTTGGGATACGGCGGCCGGCGTGGTCATCGCCCAAGAAGCCGGAGCAACGATTTCTGACTTCTCAAATGAACCGTACTCCATTGAAAAAAAGGAAATCCTGGCCACGAACGGCCATATTCACGAAAAGTTGGCTACTCTGCTGAGGTTGTAATGACAAAACCGGTACTGAGTCCAAAGGTCCTGAAAAAGAGGTTCGATTGCTTCGGCAATTTTGACCCCCACGACACTATTTGTCTGAGATGGTGTCACTTGAACATACGGTGCGCCATCGCAAAGGATCAATATGAACAGCTTGAAATCATGGAAGATTTCTTTGATACTATGCTGGAAACATCCAGGCCACAGTAACCTCCGGCAACAGGGGTCGTTACGCAAGCTGAGTTCCCAATCTCAAAAAAGCCATTCATGGATGGGCACCAGCCAAGAAGGGAAGTATCGATGGCTAGAATGGTGAAGGGGACAAAGAGGTATGTATTCCTGAGAGGCAAAGCCGAAAATGAAGATGACATTGTCATTGATATATTCAGTAAGAAGGAACTCGATGCAGCCCTGAAGAATGGCAGACTGACTCTGGAAGATAATATTGTGAAGGTCGAGGTGTTGGGAAGAGTCGATCTCAGAAAACCGCAGAAGTCCAAGAAATAGTGGGAAAAAGTATGAAAAGATCTATCTGGTCCCGCATTTTGTGTTAGCGCTTTTCTATTCAATTAGCTTGCGTATCGAAACAGGCAGTTGGTCTGACAAATAGGGATATTCCTCTATCAACCGAAAAATGTCAGCCAGATCCTTCTGCCGTTTGCTCTTGCGCCGTTGCTCGTCTGAATATGCCCAAGCCTTGCCTCGTAGAACATCTTCAACGCTTGCAACTTTCATCTCATAGCCCAACACAGAGTGGTTTTTTGCCCTGGCAATGAAATCCTGATACCTTGGATCCATCTGAAGCTGTATTCTCAAGTCAGATTTGCTGCTACTAAGGTTTATGCTATGGGCAAACCGTTCAATTCTAAAATGGGTTTCAACGGCATTGCAGGTTGTTTCAATGTCATCTGTCGCTACTACAATATCAAGATCAAGACTTACAACAGGCTCCGCATAGGCATTTACTGCAAGACCGCCAATCACGCAATAGTCGACACAGGCCGATGATAGTGCATCAAGGAAGATCTGAATAATATCTTCATCGCCGTTAGACACAGCTTTTAAGAATTCCTTCTTAGTCATTTCATCTCCTGTTCCACCATTTCGGCTCCATATTCTGCAGCGCTTTCGTGTACAGCAAACAAAGGCATATTCTTTGTTGTTGTCGTTTTGTCGTGCTCCATGTATTTTTCCACCTCGTTCAATCCTCCGAAGCGCTGGAGCCAATTTGCCACTTTTGCGATGCGTGATGTTGTTAGTTCGTTCTTATTCCAGTCAAGTCGCAG
>JADFWI010000114.1 GCA_015222985.1 Pseudomonadota bacterium
ACAGGGTATATGACCTTGCTGCCGGGAAGGGCGCGGATCACATAGCCGTTGTGCAACGCAAGTCTGGCCCTGGCTGTGTACTTGTCAGTGTCCACCGCTGCCAGGTTCCAGTAGTAGTCCTTTACCCAGTCGTGTTGCTTCAGGGCTTCCTTGATCGGCATCACCTCAAGGCCTTCCTGCCTGGAATGGGCGTGGATGACCGAGCTGTCCTTTTGCAAGAAGGTGCCAGATCTCTCCTTTTCCCTGGCATCTATTCCGGCCATGATCATCCGTGTCTTATCGGCTACGGGTAACGCTGCCAGATCTTTTACATACTCATGGGAAACGGGCTCTGACTCGTAGGCATCAAGATCAATATCCTGGCCGAAACTGGCCTTCTTCTCCTTGGCCTGCAAGGCATCTTTGTCTAAATCGCGCATTTTACACACTCCCCATATCCGACCTCACTGATACACCTGAAAATCTCCCGGGGGTGGCTCGTACAAGTCAATACTCCGTCATAGAGGACCTGTCCTTTGTCCGCTGTCACATAATCGAGTATAAAGCCCGTGTGCGTGATAATCAGACCCATCTTGGTTCGTTCCTGGCGCCGCTCCCTCTGTGTTTTCTTGTCGTTCAGCCTAAAATCCCGTTGGAGCAATTCGCTGATGGTCTTTCCTATAACGGAGATATTCTCAAGGTCCACGCCGGATTCCGGCTCATCAAAAAGCAAAAGGTCAGCATCTTGGGCCATCAACTGCAGAAGTTCCGAGCGCTTGATCTCGCCGCCTGAAAAGCCTGCGTTGATGTCCCGCTCCAGGAATTCAGAAAAGTTCACCTTTTCTGCCAGGGCCTGAGTGTCCACCGCTTGCTTTGCGCAGATTTCAATCATTTGCCTTGTCTTTACGCCATTAATAGTGGGGGGCCGCTGGTAAGACACTCCGATACCAAGCTGTGCCCGCTCGTTAACAGGCATGTGCGTAATGTCTTCTCCCTTAAAAACGATCTTTCCTCCTGTAACCCTGTACTGGGGGTAACCCATAATCGTCATGAGCAAAGACGTCTTTCCGGACCCGTTGGGACCAAAGAGGATATGGGTTTCCCCTGCATGAATTTCCAGATCGATGTGTTTCAGTATTTCTTTGTCGCCAAGTTTGACCTGTAAGTCCTTGATTTGTAACATTTCTGCTCTCCTGGTAGAGTAATATGTAGAGGAAATCCCTCCGCGACACCGGTAACCAATGACTATCTGCTGCTTCCCAGTGCGTTCAAGAGGAGCGTTATCGGCCTTTCTTCTTCGCTTTTGCCTGCAAACCTGATCGGCCCGGGCCGTCTGTAATTATCCTCTTCGGGTATTGCCCCGAGCCACTTATCTCTAAAGGCTTTTACGACTCTGAAGGCTGGAGAATTTACGTCCACCACGCTTTTTTCCAATACGAGCGCCAGCTTTCCTTTTCTTTCTTCAAGGTGCATAAGAGGAGCAATCGGAATACCGATCGGTTCCCACTCGGAAAAATCCTTTTCCAGATTCCTTATGGCTGCCATCTGACCGGTTGAACCATTGGCTATCAGGCTAAACACGGTCAGGCCCAGGTTATATGTATAGATACAGTCAAATCTGGTTGGATCGCTCCCCCTGCCGTCATAACCGTAGAAATGGACCTGGGTCTTGAACTTGGGAACGGACTTCCTAAAAATTTTCTCAACGGGACCAGGAATTTTTTCATCTTCCTTAATAGCGCCCTCCTTTATTAGGACGCGTTTGAGCCTTCTTGCTGATATGATGGGTGCTTTGGCCATCAAAAATTGGCCATCATCATAGTTCTCAAACACCATAGGACCAAAATAGTCGGGGTCAAGCCCTTCTTTTTCAAGGGTTTTCTTGTAATAGGATCTTTCGATTCCTATTTTATAAATCCCCTCTTCCCTTAAGATCTTCAGGTAGTCTTTCACCAGCCCCATGATGACCTTGTCGGTCTCGACTTGGGAAAACTGGAAATTTCCGTGGCTGTCCCTTTCCGTAAGGAGCCCTTCCTGGAAAAACGCAGGGATGTCATCGAAGAGGTCATCATCCCGTGTAGTCCAAATGGTAAAAGAACTATCTTCCCGTGAACGCCTGGCGAGTTTCCGCAGGTATTCCAGTTTGTCGCCAAGAAGCGGGAAATCCGAGTGGAAATCCGTATCGTGCACCTCGTTATATTCTGCGATAATGGAATTCAGCTTTATTATAAAGATCTGTATCTCATTGATAAATTCCAGGACGCCTTCCGGTATGACGATAACCCCATAATTTTTCCCCACAGCGGCCCTCTTCACAATGCCTTCACAAAGCACCCGGGAAAGATGCCGCAAGGTCATGCCATAGGCAGTATAGTCTATTTTCCCCTCTTTTTCTGCTTTCTCAATTCTCCTCTTGTCCACATAGTCGGCGAGATCTTCGCCAATAAGGGTAATATTTGCATGGGTCTGCAAGGCGACTTCAAGGGCCAGATGACTTGCAACTCTTCCCATAACCTTGCAAATATGCCAGTATTTGACATCAGAAGT
>JADFWI010000604.1 GCA_015222985.1 Pseudomonadota bacterium
ATTGGCGGTGTAGCTCAGTCGGTTAGAGCATGCGGCTCATATCCGCAGTGTCCGGGGTTCAAGTCCCTGCACCGCCACCATTTATCATAAGATATTTCAACTAGTTAAGCCGTTTTTAAGCAACTTCTCAATAACTTGGGGAATGAAGGTTTTTTCTGGAAGGCGATATCTCTGTTATTGGCACAGGTCTTGGCAGTGGTCAGATACTTATGATTGCTGGCACGGTCTCTTGCTCTTGGCAATAACTTTGTCTAATCATAAGTATCTGGCCACGATGTTTGGGCATGATTGATATCGCCTGGAAGAAAAAGCCTTCATCCCCCGGCACTTGTGGCAACCGCGTTGCCCGAACTTTTTGAGAAGTTACGTTTTTAAGAGAGCCCTCACTAGTCTATATGGTTAGTGGAGGCTCCCCTGTTTTTTTGTGTTTTCAAATAGATCCAAATTCCAAAGAAAGAAGGGAGATAGGCGGATCATGTAAGAGGCACCTTAGGCGTTTTTCCCTGACACAGCCTCTCGATGTCCCCAAAAAGCCCTTGAATGGCCTTTCTGAACTCCCCCTCCCTGTTGAGCACAGAGGCCACGCCTGGTTCCATGGCAAGAAAATCCTCGCTGTAGGGCAGAAAGTACGTGACCGGCTTCAGTCCAAAGCGCTTCATAAAGGTTTCCACCTTGTTTTCATCTTCTTTTCCACGCACCTTGTTGATCACCAGCTTTACGTCGCGAATGGAGAGTTGCTGGCCAAGGGTCATAGACTTCCGGGCAACATGAAGGGCAGTCGCCGTGGGTTCTGCGACCACGAGCAGGAGGGAGAAGTCTTTGAGCAAGCCACGGCCAAAATGCTCGGGGCCGGCTTGTGTGTCCACGAGGATAATGTCACCGTGCTTCAGGACAATGAACCGCATGACTGCCTTTAGCAGCGTGTTTTCAGAACACAGACACCCGCTTGCCGCCTGCTCGACCGTTCCCATGGCAAGGAGCGAGAGATTAGGTTTTATTTGCATCCCAAAACGTCGGACCACATCGCTTACGTCGGGGTTTAGACGCAGCAAACCGCCCCATCCCGAGCCGGGCTTGGCCCCTGTCTTTTCCTCGATATAGATCTTATTGGCGCTTAAGGGGACGATTTTTTCCGCCTCTTCAAGGGAGACCCCTAAGCTCAAAGCCAGGTTCATCTGCGGGTCTTCGTCTGCCGCCAGGGCTCGACAGCCACGGCCGGCAAAAAGCTCTGCCAGCAAGGCGACCAAGGTGGTTTTCCCAACCCCACCCTTGCCGGCAACAGCAAGTCGAAAGCCTTGCTCAACAATCTCGTTTTTGTGTTCACTTAAGTTTGACATTTTCATTTCACAATGGTAAATTTTTATGATACATTTCAATCCTCCCGTTGGCAACCGCAAATAATTGGAGGATAGACTAGTGTCCATCCAGAAATGAGGATTTTTGTTCAACATCAAGGCATGCGAAAAAAATAACCGCAGGCATATGTGTGATATTCCGAGGATTGTTTTTTGAGCATAACGCAAAGATTGGGCGAAAAGACCATTTCTGGATGGAAACTAACTAACATCGGGGGCTTTCAAACCCGGCGATGAAAAGAAAGGGGAGATAAATTTGAGGGAATTTAGCAGCTTGGAAGTCAGGGTCGTCAACAATGACCTTGAGAGGGCCATGAGAGTGCTGAAAAAGAAGATTCAGAATGATGGCCTTTTTCGACGACTTAAGCTCAAGAAAAGCTATGAGAAACCTAGCGAATACCGCCGTCGGAAACGTCGGGAGAGTGCGAGGAGGCAAAAAATAGCCCACTTGAAAAGCTCCAGGTACTAGTCCCGTTCGTGTAATTCTCTAAGCCCGGCCCTCGTGCCGGGCTTTTTTTGTCCCCACGAATGCTTTCCTCTACGACCCCATGGCGTTTTGTGTTATAGGAACAACCCATGCCTAAAAGGGTCGTTTTCTTCGGTATTCTTGTTGCTGCTGTGCTTTTCTCATCGCCGGCCCGTGCAGGCATGGACACTATTAGCAAGGAGTCCGATCTTCCGTACCATATCAAGGCTGACTCTCTGGATTACGATGAAATCACCATGACGTACAGGGCCAGGGGGTTCGTAACGCTTGCAAGAGGAGATCAGTTCTTGCATGCAGATGCCGCGGACTTCAATGAGCAAAGCGGAGATGCCAAGGCCTGGGGGAATGTTCGCTTTTTCTCCGGCAAAGACTGGTTAACAGGCAGCCGCATGGAGATAAACATGGACGACGGCACGGGCACGGTTTACGACGGGACTGTTTTCATCGAAGAGAGCCATTTTTACATCCGCGGAGATGAAATCAAAAAGACGGGCAAGGATTCCTATTATATAAAGGATCATGCCAGCCTCACGACTTGCGATGGCGACTCGCCGGACTGGCAAATCACTGGCAAGGACTTTAAGGTCACCATAGAAGGTTACGGCACGGTAAAACACGCGGCCCTGTGGGCAAAATCGGTCCCTGTCCTGTATGCGCCCTTTATTCTTTTTCCCGCAAAGATAAAGCGGCAGACCGGACTGTTGGTCCCCCTGGTCCTGTATTCAAATACAAACGGCTTTGAGTACATCCAGCCCTTTTTCTGGGCCATCAGTGAAAGCAGTGACGCCACGTTTTATGGGCACTACATGGCCCATCGGGGATTCAAACACGGGGGCGAATATCGTTACGTATTGTCGCCAGGCGCCAAAGGCACGGCAATGTACGATTTTCTTTACGATAAGCAAATCGATGACGGCACGACCCCGGTAGATCCGCAGGGGTATTACTATGAGGGATTCGGAGGCGACAGCGAGGACCGCTTAAACAGAAAGCGGTGGTGGTTCAGGACCAAAAGTGACTGGGAACTGCCGGCTCAATTCAAGGCGAAACTGGACTTAGATCTTGTGAGCGATCAGGACTTTCTTCGTGAGTTTGACACGGGCTATTCAGGCTATGAGATCTCTAACAAATATTTCGAGAAAGAATTTGGCAGGGGACTTGACGATAAGACAGACACGGTTCGCTTGAACCAGTTGAACCTGAACAGGACTTGGGACCAGTTCAGCCTGAACACCGATCTTCTCTGGTATGACGACGTGCTCGCCCGAATACATCACCGCGATGACACCACCCTTCAGAGATTGCCATCGGTGAGTTTTTCCGGTTCCAAGCAAAAAATTTTGGACTCCCCGTTTTATTTTGATCTGTCAAGTTCCCTTAACCATTACTGGCGTGAGACTGGAACCAGGGGATACACCGTAGATCTTTCCCCAAAAGTCTACTATCCAACAACTGTTTTCAGGTGTTTTGACTTTGAACCCTCAGTAGGTCTGCACGAGACGCTGTGGCAGGCTGAAGAATACGACCCCCCGAGCGCAAGAAAAGAGGACCAGCTACGATCACGTGAAATATACGACTTACAAGCGGACCTATCCACAGAGATCTCGAGGGTATTTGACATCAGAGGATCAACTATCGACAAGATAAGACATGCCATCAGGCCTCAAGTCGTATATACTTATGTCCCTGATGTGGAACAGGGGGACCTTCCTGATTTTGTGAGCTCAATAAGCGAAACAAATTCCTTGTCTTATTCGGTGCTAAACACCTTTACCTCAAGAAGGATCCAAAAGGCCGACTCCGAAAGAGAGGCAGAACTTGAAGCCAAAACATGGGGAGCATGGCCGGCGGACACCCCAGAAGAAACAAGCGAGGCTGACGAAGAGCAGGAATCACTGCCACCCAAATACAGTTACCATGATTTCTGTAGGATCAGTCTTTCCCAGACTTATGACATACTGACGGCCCGGCATCCTCCACCAGCAGATGGCGAAAGACGGCCATTTTCCGACATCGCAGGGAGGCTTGAATTACACCTCTTCCAATCCGTGGATCTCGATTTCGTAGGAAACGCCACATGGTCACCTTATGATGGGGAGTACAAAAGCTATGATGCAGCAGTACTCTTCAGTAATTCGCGTGGGGATGAAGCCTCGCTGGACTACCGATATACCCAGGACAGCAGCGAAAGCATTCTGACCAGGGTCTTTGTCAATCTCTTTGACACGCTCTCTGCCTACTGGGAACACGAGCACAATCTCAAGGACAGGAAGGAAATAAAGTCCGTCCTGGGCTTCACGTATGAACCCCAGTGCTGGTCTTTCAGTCTCAGGTACACTCATGACAGGACAACGAACAAGCGAGAGTACTTCTTTCAGATAAGCCTCTACGGCTTGGGCAAGTACGACCTAGGCGAGTACAAACCCGGCGAGGGTTCGGATACATGGATGAAGAAAGGATAGGTTGTAGGCCTGAAATAGGATTGTGGGTTCGGAGAAAACACTGATGACAGCGCCATCTCACATGGCTTCTGCGTGGTATGTGCTTCACACCAGAAGCCGCTTTGAACAGGTTGTCTTTGACGGTCTCGAAGGAAAATCACTGGAAGCCTTTCTCCCAAAGATGACTGTTATGAGTAAACGCCGTGACCGGCGCAAGACGATCCGGATTCCGATCTTTCCCGGTTATGTATTTGTGAAAAGTGATCTAAACGTCTATGAACGCCTCGAGATCGTAAAAACCATAGGGGTTGTCCGCATCGTGGGAAACAAGGACGGCCCGATCTCCGTTCCTGACCAGTCTGTCGATTCTCTTCAGATCATGGTTGCCGGGAATAACGAAATCCTGACCGGGACTCGATTCAAAAAGGGAGAGCGTGTCATAGTTGTGGAGGGGCCCTTTGCCGGTGTCACAGGCAATTTTGTCAGGTACAAGGGCGGCGGACGCGTGGTTGTGGCTATCGAGGCATTGGGCCAGTACGCCGCAGTCAATGTCCCGGAAGAATATGTAGAAAGGATTCCGGAAGGTGTTTGACGCAACAGAGAAAATCAGAATGGAAGGAGGTGAGGAGTCATGGCAAGGGTTGCACGAGTCACTGAGGTCATTGCCGGGTCACCGGTCGGTTTTGATGATGCTATCAAGGTAGGCTTTGAGCGAGCTTGCAAAACGCTTAGAGGGATCACAGGCGTACGCATCCTTGAGCAGCGTGTCAAGGTGGCAGACAACAAGATAGTTGAATATCGTGTGAGACTTGAGATTATCTTTGTGCTGGAAGACTAGGTGTTATTTTTCTTCGGCCCTCCGTCTGACCATACGAGTCAATATCCGAACAAGATTTGTAGCGAGGACGATGCCGCTTAAGACCATGAGTACCAGAGGCACCCAACCGTGCCTCTGGTATTCTTCGTGCTCCAAAGCAAAGCGAAGGCCAATTTTGCTGAAAAGAAAGATGAGGGCCATGAAGACGGAGATCACAATGCAGAAGAGATCAGAATCGTACCAGGGAATGACAACTTTTCGAAACGAAGGGCTTTGGTGCAGTTTCATAAATAAATATTACACGAGCTCCGTACAGAAATCAAGTAACCGAATGCCTCAAGTCCGGCAGCATCTCCTGGAATTCGGCAGAATCACTCCTTTTCAGTATCTCAAAAATAATCATTTCCGTTGAGCTGATTGTGGCTCCCGCCTCCCTCATTCTGTCCAGCCCTGCCTTCCAGTTCCATTCAGTCCTGGACGAGACGGCATCTGAGGCGACATGTACGTTGTAACCCCGCTCCATGGCCCCGAGGGCCGTTTGGGTCACACAGATATGGCTTTCTATTCCGGACAGAATAAGGGTGTTTCTTGATTTCTCCATCTGCTCAATGTGCCTTACGAATTCCGTGTTGTTGAAACAACCGAATTCCACCTTGTCTATCGGGGATGTTCCGGGGATCTCCTTTCCTATCTTTTCTACGATGGGGCCAATCCCTTTTTCATACTGAGTGGTCAGTATCAATGGGAGTCCCATTATGCGGGCGAACTTAATCAAAAGGATGCAATTGTTCATGACACGCTCCGGCTCAAAGACCTTGGGCAAAAGCTTTTCCTGCGGGTCAATGATCAAGATAACGGAGTTTTCTGTTGACACCGTATGCAGTTTCACCTTTCCTATCCCTTTTTCCGGCACCTGAATCCTTGTGCTTGAACATCGGCCTTTTTTTGATAATGTATAGGCGTGTGAATGTCAACCAATAGAAAAATACCTTTAGTCCGTTATCACGGAAATTCGCGTTTTTTCTGGCAGAATATTTTTCTGTACCACGAAACGTCGTTGAAAATCAGCATGTTAAATTCGAAATCCGAATGTCAAAATCCGTGCTGTCCTCAAGGCGTCAGCCGCAAACAAATCTTCAATTTTCAAAATTCAAGCCGACTTCGCCATAGTAGCCGTGGCGGCTACGACGGCTGAAACGATCAAAACTTAATGCACAATCACAACTGTCTGATTTCCATGTTTTGAACATTGGAATATTTGTATTTGGGATTTGTTTCGAGTTTCGGATTTCGAGTTTCGGATTTCCGGTTTATCCGGGTTAGGCATTATCTCACTCGCATAATGACCGTAAAAAGAGGACAGATTCTGGAGTTGAGGATTGAGAGACTGACCTACGGGGGTCGTGGACTTGCCCGTGTGAATGGCTTTACCGTCTTCGTGGAAAGGACAGCGCCGGGAGATGTAGTGCGAGCCAGGGTCTTTCGGAAGAAAAAAAATCACGCTGAGGCGCGAGTGGTGGATTTGATCACCCCGTCCCCTTTCAGGGTGGAGCCAACGTGTCGTTACAGTGGTTTCTGTGGCGGCTGTCCCTGGCAGTTTCTTGAGTATGAAAAACAGCTCTTATTCAAGGAAGAACATGTGGTCGAATCCCTGGAGCACATTGGTCAACTCAGGGGGGTCCGGGTTCTTCCTGCCATACCCTCTGAAAAGAGATTCGAATATCGCAATAAGATGGAGTTCTCCTTTTCTGACAGAAGGTGGCTCTTGCCCGAAGAACTCTCCAGGGCCGAGATCTCCAGGGACTTTGCCCTTGGACTGCA
>JADFWI010000605.1 GCA_015222985.1 Pseudomonadota bacterium
AATTCGTTCCAGCAACGATTCGGGTTTCTGAGTTGGATATCCTAAAGCTTCAAGGGCTTGGGAATTTATGGGTGGTATATCTGTCCACAGGCCATCAACAATCCGTCCCTTCAGAGTATCCAAGTATCTTTTAAAACGGGGACGGTCATTGGCCGTCATTACAATCAAACCTTGCTGACAGAGTTGGTCAATCTTCTCCTGGGAGTAACGCCAATGAGCCCCGGCAGGCGGTTCTAACTCCTTCCCCCAAAATACTCGAACAGGGCCAGCACCTGCCGCAGTCAGATTATCCAGTGTATAACGTCTGCCATCTCCATCAATATTTGAGTAGTATTTGTTAATATACTTCTCAGAATGTGGCTCGTATTGTGGATTCCAAACAAATTGCTGTGATGATTTTCGGTAATGATAAATAATGTCGTGGACTATTGCGAAGGATTGCCTTTGTGCATGAGAAGTAGTTCTTTTCCAAATTATTTCGCCAGAAAAGCACTCTTCTCCAAATACTTCGTCAGCGATGACTTTAGCATGGTGCCCTTTTCTGTGATCCATGTGTAGCAAAAGACATCCATCCCTCGAGAGAATTTCTTTCATAAAAGTCAAACGTTCCCGCAAGGATTCCAAGAATTCGGCTCGATCTACTTTATCACTATAGCTGTCTTCGCCACTTGAACTTGCAAAGTCACTTTTTGTCGCAAAAGGCGGGTCAATATAAATCAACTTTACCTTTCCCTTGACCCTGTCCTTGATCAATGGGTCTGCATTCCGATAGCAGGTCTTTAGAAATTGCAGGTTGTCCCCCTGCACGATGAGGTTTTGCCAGTTATCATCAGCCCCGTCCTTTGCCTTTTCAAACAGATCAAGCTGGGTCTCGCCTGTCAGGCTACCGCCCTTGAAACATCTTTCAACCTGGAGTGGCGATCCGGCGTCAGTCGGAGAAGCCTGGTTCAGGATAGCGGCCTCGCTTCTTTTCCCTGCGTATTCAAGGGTGACGATCCTAGCCCTGTCCAGCTTGGCGACATCAAATTTTTCGGCCAGCCCCGGAAAAAGTTTTGTCATCAACTTCGGAGGCGGTTCGGTGTCACTGTTCAGCGCCTCAATGATCAGTTTCTTTTCTTCTTCTGTAAGGTCGGTCTTTGCCATGAAATACTCCTGGATTCTGAGCGATCATAGGCCTTCATCTAATGAAGAACTTTGCTGCAAGTTGCGGAGCCAAGTCAGGCATAACCCGTAAGAGGCACACAGGGATTGTTGTCGGTGTTCATGCCTGATTCGGCATTTTCTTTCATTTATTCAAAAATTTAGTTATTTCTAATAGAGTCCTTTATCTCTCCCAGCCACGTCCTTGGCCTCTCAATTCCATGTCTTAAATAAGCATCTACTATCTCTTTTGCCTTCCTCTCACCTTCTGCCCCCAACACGATCAGATTTTTGAGTATCTGTCGGATGGCATCATCAGGATAATCGTAGCTATATGAATCAAGCATTTTAAGCCACACTTTTTGCGCCTCTAATGCTTGAGATTCACTAATCCTGGCCAAGCTTTCAAGTAAATCATAAGAATTGTAATCTTCTTCAGCGTATGGTGCTATTTGCAGCAACCAACTTTCCGTAGTCGCATCTATTTCATC
>JADFWI010000606.1 GCA_015222985.1 Pseudomonadota bacterium
AGCTCGTAGCTAAAGCTACTATGGCGAAGTCGGCACATTCAACGGCTATTTCTGTTTCTTTTCAGCCCTTCGACTCCGCTCATGGCCGTGAGCCTGTCGAACGGCCGTTTTGATAATCGTAATGAAAATCTTAAATAATTCTTCTGTTTCCTGTTTTTCCATTCAACATTTCCGCCGGAGGCGGATTCGATGTTCGATGTTCATTTTTTTGTAACCGTGAACGGTTACAAAAATCCATTATATCAATAGATCGTAGATGAGACATCAAATTTAGTATATTTCGCTTTTAGCCGAAGGTACTCACTTGCTTCATCAACGCGCCCGCGTTTGAGGCAGCCTGCTGCATAGATGGCGCACTTCTTTGTCAGGGCGTCAACGGCTGCCACCCATTGTTTTGGGGCTAGTCCTTGGTCTGGCGGACGTTCAAGAAGTTTTCTCAAGGCATAGATGCGATAACGGTCTAACCCTGGCAGTCTTGAAAGCTGGTCCTTGTGCCCTCCCCGTTTGATTACAAGGGGGATATCGACTAAGTGTATGGGAAACCTGCATGCTATTCTTAGCCAGAGGTCGTAATCCTCGCAAGCTGGCATGGCCTCATCAAATAGGCCAATATCGTCAAACAGACTCCGATGCGCCATTACCGCTGATGGGCTTACAAGGCACAGTTCAACTGAACGTTCAAAGATCGTTCCTGAGGGTTTCCTGTGTCGGTTTTTGCGGTTGACCCTGACTTCGTTTCTTATCCAGATCTCTTCTGTTTGACAAATGAGGGCATCCGGGTGCGTTTGGAAAAAGGCTTTCTGAGTTGATAATTTTTGTGGAAGCCAAAGGTCGTCGGAGTCAAGGAATGCAACAAACCGGCCGGAGGCTTGTTTAATACCGGCGTTTCGCGCTGCACTCACACCGCGGTGTTCTTGCCTGATCACAAAGACGTTGGGATAAGATTTCAGAAGTTCGAATGTACTGTCTGTTGAACCATCGTCAACAACAATGAGTTCGAAATCATCAAAGTCCTGAGACAAGACCGACCCAATGGCTTCATTCAGTGTCCATGCTCGATTGTGCGTAGGTATTATGACACTTATCGTTGGCATTACTCTGCGTCTCAAATCACAGGATGTCGCAAATTTCAAACACTTTTCAATCCAGCGCGAGCGTAGGGACTTTTTTTGTTGAAATGACGTATTGTGTCTGTTAATAATAATAATAGCATTTAGAGCATTTTCGAAAATCGCTGGCATGATTTGTGCTAGTGTAAAAAGTGTACAACAGGACAATAACAACAACCTGCTTTAGTCCGTTGGTTGAAAAATTCGTGTTTTTTCTGGTTTTCTGGTAAAATTGATTTATAATACAGTGTCTTAGAATACTGGCAACAAATTGAGGGATTCAGGGATTGAGGAATTAGAATATGGATGGTTCCACCAACGGGCCTGCCGGCGAGGCAGGTTCCTAAATTCCTCAATTTGCAATCCCTTAATTCCGGTTTGTCCGGGTTAGGAGATAGTTAAGGTGTTAAATGCCCTTCTGGGAAGGATTTCTAATGATTTGGCAATTGATTTAGGGACTGCAAACACGCTTGTGTACGTCAAGGGAAAAGGAATAGTCCTGAGCGAGCCCTCTGTTGTGGCAGTTCGAACAGATAACAAGAGAAAGAACAAGGTATTGGCGGTCGGCGCAGAGGCTAAGAGAATGCTTGGCAGGACGCCGGGAAATATTGTAGCCATCCGTCCCATGAAGGATGGCGTGATTGCCGATTTTGAAGTCACTGAAGCGATGTTGCGCCATTTTATTCGCAAGGTGCACAATCGCCGAACCCTGATACGGCCAAGAATCATTGTTTGTGTGCCATCCGGAATTACGCAAGTGGAGAAACGGGCCGTCAGGGAATCGGCTGAATCCGCTGGGGCCCGGGAGGTGTTTCTCATTGAAGAGCCTATGGCGGCAGCCATAGGGGCCGGTCTCCCAATTACGGAACCTACGTGCAATATGATTGTTGACATCGGAGGCGGAACGACCGAGGTCGCCGTCATATCCCTTGCGGGTATCGTCTACAGCCGTTCCATACGGATAGGCGGAGATAAGATGGACGAGTCCATAGTGCAGTACATTAAAAGAAAGTACAATCTTCTGATTGGAGAAAGAACGGCGGAAATTATCAAAACGACGATTGGCAATGCCTACCCTGATCCGGAAAACATAGAAACCATCGAAGTTAAAGGCAGGGACCTGGTGTCCGGTATCCCAAAGATTCTGGCCATAGATTCCGAAGAGATACGCGTAGCTATTGCCGAGCAGATTGAGGCTATTGTTGAAACCGTCAAAACAGCTTTGGAACAGACTCCGCCGGAGCTGGCTGCAGATATCGTTGACACGGGCATCGTCATGACCGGTGGCGGCGCCCTCCTGAAGAACTTGGACAAGTTGCTTCGAGAAGAGACCTCTCTGCCCATTACAGTGACCGATGACCCGCTATCCACGGTGGTGCTCGGTTCAGGCAAGACCTTGGAGGAGATCTCCCTCTTGAGCGAGGTGACGATCCAGTAGCAGAGATGCCCGGAAATCATCGTATGGCGGGTTGCTCACTCAAGTCCTTTTCCGGCTGTTCCCATGTTTTCAAAAAGACTACTAGTCATTTTTTGCCTAATAATTTTTGTCCTTGTTAACATCATCTTCCTTTCCATCAGCGCGAAACATCGTCATGGCAACACCATAGTTGACAGAATCGTAATGGCTGGGATTGCGCCGTTTCAGGAAGGCGTCACTCAGGTCATCCGGTTCTGTGAACATGTATGGAATCACTACTTCTATTTGGTGAATGTGAGACAGGAATGTGATCACCTGGAGGATCTGCTTGCCAAGGCGAACCTGGAAAAGAGTAAATACGTTGAATCCGAGCGCACATGTGAGCGTCTACAAAAGCTTCTGGAGACAAAATCCGCCATTCCTCATCGTCTCATTTCCGCAGAGGTCGTTGGACTTGATCCTTCGGAATGGTTTAAGACTATTATCATCAACAGGGGAACACATGACAGCGTTGCCAAGGGCATGCCGGTAATCGCCACGGAAGGGATTGTAGGTCAAATTGTCACAGCGTCGTACCGTTATTCAAAGGTCATGCTGATTATTGACCGCAGCAGCGCCGTAGATGCCCTTGTGCAACGGACCAGGACACGAGGCATTGTTGAGGGAGAGACTGATGAGATGTGTCGGTTCAAATATGTTTTAAGAAAAGCGGACATCAGCACTGGAGACACGGTCGTATCATCAGGACTCGACGGGCTTTTTCCCAAAGGCCTTCGTGTGGGTTCTGTCAAGGAAATATCCAAGGGGCAGCCCGGCATTTTCCAGGTCGTCAGTGTACAGCCGTATGTCGATTTTGCAAGATTGGAAGAAGTCTTGGTGATTGTCGAGTAACAGCGTGAAAACTTTCTTGCTTTATGCCACTATCGGACTTGCGACAATTGTCGGTCAGACGACGATCCTGAGGCTATCCCTCTTTCAAGGCATATTCTATGACCTTCTGATTCCGATGGTGGTTTTTGTACGCCTCAATTTGCCGGTGAGGACAGCCGCCATACTGGTTCTGATCATTGGTTTCGTTATGGATCTCTTCTCGGGAAGCCAATTTGGCCTGTATCTTTCCGTGTATTTCTGGATATTCATAGTGGTTAAGGGGGTCTCAAACTACTTTGA
>JADFWI010000607.1 GCA_015222985.1 Pseudomonadota bacterium
CGTCTCGAAGATGAAGAAAGAACACGGCCTTCCATTTAGTCGAAATTGATTGGAAAGGCTACCACGAGGGAAGAGAATATGAGCACAACTATCATCAAGCCGTGGATTGAAGCATGGCAATCGGGGTCAGACCTACATATTTGACAAAATGGCTCGCAATTTTTGGGAACGTGGGTAATCCATTGCGGGAGGAAACACTGAAAACACTTGTGGCAGACCTACACCATTAAACGGAATTGTCAAAAGAGTAGGTCTGACCCCGGTGATCCCGGCCGGTGATCCCCTTCTCATACTAATCCCAAAACAACTTGCGAATAGCTTTGTACTGTGAAAAGAATAGGGGAGTGTGATTGAGGACGTTCCCAATGAAGAAAATGTGGATCACCATATTGTGATGGTTACTTGCCATGATCTGTTTTGGGGACCACACTGCCAAGCTGTAGAAATGGACTTCCTACAACACGGACCAGAGCAGACTCCATGGGCCTGATTTGCAGAGGTCCAGGGGGCTGTTTTCTCACCATGACTCTCGACACCAGGAGGGGAACATGAAAAGACTGATCAAACCTGCCATGTTCATCGCCATAGGGCTCTTCATAGCTTTCCCCCTTTTCAGCCTCAGTTACTACACAATGGTGCGCACAACTACGCCGCAATTTTGTGCGTGGTGCCATGAGATCCAATATGCCTACAACACATGGAAGACCTCCACCCACGTCAACAACGCCCAGGGTTTTGTAGCCGACTGCATGGACTGTCACCTGCCGGCCCCCCACGATACGTTTGACTTCTTCTACGCCAAGACTTTCCATGGCATTAAAGACATTATCATTCATTTTACCCAAGAAACTTACGATCATGACAAGAATCGCGATAAAGCCTATGCTTCCTTTAAGAACGAACAGTGTCAGAAATGCCACCGCAACCTTCTCTATATTCCTGACAAACGTGGAGCTATGCTGGCCCATAGGTCGGTGGTCTATGCCAGACCCGGTTACGAGAAGCAATGTGTGGACTGCCATAAGAACCTGGTTCACAACCCCAAAGAGTTCTACGCATATAAGCAGTACAAGGAGCATTATAGAGGTGTAGGATTATAGTAGTTTCCATCCAGAAATGGCTCTTTTCCCGATGAGCTTTGTTCTCCGCAGGTTTCCGTCTGCGGCGTACTTCGTGTACGCCTCAACGAAAACCCTTGTGCCTGCCCTGTGAAATGCGAAGCACATTCCTCCGGGGTGGCCTTGCTCAGAGGAAAAATTCCTCATTTCTAAATTGGAAACTTATTAAGGGCGCATCGTTTTACAGGTTATTTCCGGATGGGTATTAGATAGTTTGTTAGATATACGAGAGAAAAACCGTTAGGTGCAAAGCTAAAATAAGACCTTAACAAAAGGAGGGGGTGCAGGATGAGAAGACTATTATCAATGGCCGTCCTATTAGTTGGACTGGCAGGCCTCGTGGTGTCAGGCGCCACTGTTTCCTATGCTCAGGCGGGCAAAAACCTGCC
The DNA here is from genome assembly GCA_015222985.1 of Pseudomonadota bacterium. Lineage (GTDB taxonomy): Bacteria > Desulfobacterota > Desulfobacteria > Desulfobacterales. The sequence goes on from JADFWI010000607.1 coordinate 1,508, forward strand.
TAAGGCAAAGGAATTCAGGATAGAGCGCAGCATGCCCAAAGAGGCTGTTGCCTGTATCGGGTGCCACAAAGCTGAGAGTCCTGGGATATTTGCCGACTGGGGCCACAGCCGACACGCAAGTGCCAACATTACCTGCCTCGACTGCCACCAGGCCGAGGCATTTGACCCGGATGTGAGCGAGGAACACTACAAACAGTACGAACGTTCCGACCAGAAATACGGCACCAAGGAATACAAGATTCCCGTATCCGCGGTCGTCACGCCCAAGGACTGTTCTCGCTGTCACCCTGACGAGGCCAAGCAGTACAGCCTGAGCAAACATGCCAACACCATAGAGATAATCTGGAAGATCGATCCATGGTTAAACAAGGGGATGAACAGCGATTTTGAACGGACCGCCGGTTGTTTCCATTGCCATGGAACCGTTCTGAAAATCAAAGACGGCAAATTGGATCCGGAAACGTGGCCAAATGTGGGGGTGGGCCGCATAAATATGGACGGAAGCAAGGGAAGCTGTACCAGTTGCCATACCCGACACCGATTTTCCGTGATGGAAGCGAGAAAACCCGAAGCCTGTGGCCAATGCCATCTGGGGCCCGACCATCCACAGATCGAGATCTACATGGAATCGAAGCATGGGGGTATCTACACTGCCTTTGGTGATGAGTACAACTGGGATGCCGCCCCAGGAACGTGGACGCCTGGCGTAGACTACCGCGGCCCGACGTGTGCATCTTGTCACATGTCAGGCTCAGGGTCGGTTCTGACTTCCCATGATGTGACGGAGAGGCTTGCATGGGAGATTCAGGCACCCTTGACCATCAGGCCGTCTGACTTCAAACCCTTCCCGGCCAAGAACAACTTCCAGGTGGAAAGAAACAAGATGTCAGAGGTCTGCATGCAGTGCCACGGCAAGACCTGGGTGGATGGTCATTTTGCTAAACTGGATAGAGTGGTCCAGGAATACAATGACGTCTATTTCAAGCCGGCTAAGAAGATGCTGGATGACCTCTACGCTAAGGGGCTTCTGGACAAGACCAAGTTTTTCGACGAACGTCTTGAAATCGAATACTACGAATTGTGGCACCATGAAGGGCGCAGGGCCCGAATGGGTGCGGCCATGATGGCGCCGGACTATACCTGGTGGCACGGCTTCTATGAGTGCAAGAAACGGTTCAACAACTACATGGAAGAGGCACGGGATTCGATCAAGCATAATAAGAAGGCTTACAAGGCCACAGATTTTCCAAACGCCACAGGCAATACGACCAAGCCGCCCGAGGTATTCGGAAAAGCGCAATAAGAATCTGCTTAACGCCTCATTGAACCATAATAGTTGGGGGTGAAATGGGGGACATCCAATAGCGTTTTGAAAACTTAGGGGACATAGTTGACTATGTTGAATAACTGGCTTAGCTCATAGCTTATAGCTGACAGCTGGAAGGCAGGAGACGTCCACAGGCGGTAGATTTGGAAAATATGGTGATACCAAGTGCAAGGTACAGATCTCAACTCTTCCCACAGGATTTGGCAGGGCTTGTTAGGGAAAACTTGAACCTGTGTGACAAAGCGCTCTACAATCCTTGCAATGGTGTGGGTGAATCTCACATAATCATCCTGTTCGCAAGAGATCTCTCTGCGCTGCATTTCCTCGAGGCAACACATGATAGAACGTATTGAGACAATCCAATCTTACCGGGCGTGGCATGCCCGGATAATACGGTACAACACCCTGCTGTCGACCAAAAATGACAAATGAAGATGTGACCCCGCGCCTCTCACAAAAGTATTCTATCCCATCGAAGCGCATGAAAGACGATTCCGAACACATTCTCAAGAAAGCTTCGTTGGCCCACATGGAAGGCAGGCTTGCTGAAGCGGAGAAAGGCTATCTGGAAGTATTGCGAAAAAAGCCTGATTGGGGACCGGTGCTGAATGCGCTTGGAACGGTATTCTTGGACCAGTCCCAACCGGATAAGGCCAAGAAGGTCTTTGAGAAAGCAACCGACCTTAGACCTCCCCATTTTCCGGCATGCTATAACCTGGCCAGGCTGAAGCAGCGAGAGAACGATCACAAGGGTGCCATAAGTATTTACAGGGCCATATTGGAAAGGCAGCCTGGTTATGGTCTAGCATGGAATAATTTGGGTATCGCTTATAGGGAAACTGGGGACCAGGATGAAGCCCTATCCTGTTTTCGAAGGGCAGTGGCGTTTGCTCCTGACATGGCAGAGGCATGGAACAACCTTGGCGTGGCACAGGACGAGTTTAATATGATTCAAAACGCTTTAAAGTCATACAGAAAGGCCATTGAGATACAGTCAGATTATGCATCCGCCCACTTCAACCTCGGGGTTTCTTTGCAAAAGCTCAGGCTATTCAAGGAAGCCGAGGACCATTAC
>JADFWI010000115.1 GCA_015222985.1 Pseudomonadota bacterium
CGATATTCGAATTTGCGCCTGACGGCTTGAAGACAGCACGGATTTCCCCGTCTCTGATAAGTGGATTAAATGTAACCATTTTGACCTCATTTCGTTTTGCCAATTTGGAATACAGAATTTATGAGACGGGGTACTGTAGGGCGTAGGCAGGGAGAAAGCGAGAAGGGGCTAAACGGGCCAAACAGGCTCAACCGGTAACTTGGATGCTGAACTACACATCAAAAATTCGTGAGACTGCAAGGCGATTGCTAACAGAGAACCGAGTGGACGCTGTGATCGGATTCAAAAAGGGCACGGTGCCCATGATGTGTCAGCCTGTGCTAATCACCACTCCAGAGGATGTTGACACGCTCTACTGGGACAGCTTTTGTGGGGTAAATCTGGCCAATTATTTGCCCAAACGTAAGGAACGTATCGCTGTTGTGGCCAAGGGATGCGACTCACGCAATATTGCGCTGCACATCCTGGAAAATCAGATCGAGCGGGACCAGGTTTTTGTCATGGGAATCCCCTGCAAAGGAATGGTGGACCGCCGAAAGATCGTAACGGCATTGGACAATCAAGAACCGCTGGAAGTAACGGAAGATGCAGACAGACTTGTTGTAAGGGGCGAGGACCTTGAGAGGCCTTTCAATAAGGCCGACGTGCTCCAGGACAATTGCGCCATCTGCATCCACCGCAACCCGGTAATCTGTGACGAACTGATGGGAGATCCTGTTCCTGAACAAGAGGGTATTGACCGGTACGCTGATGTCCGAGAACTTGAAGCCATGGGGCCGGATGAGCGATGGAACTACTTCGAAGATCTCGTTGGTCCGTGCATCCGCTGCTATGCCTGCCGTGACGCTTGTCCACTTTGCTACTGTCCGACTTGTTTTGTGGACGAATCCAGACCGCAGTGGCTTGGGAAAAGCATTGATCCAACAGATACGTTAACATTTCATCTGCTCAGGGCCTTTCACTGCGCGGGCCGCTGCACGGATTGCGGGGCCTGTGAAAGGGCGTGCCCCATGGGCATCAAGGTGCGGCAATTTACCAAAAAGCTGGAAAAGGACGTGATGGAACTTTACGGTGATGAGGCGGGTATGTCCCTTGAGACCAGGCCCCCTCTGGATGTCTACCAGCCGGATGATCCAGGGGATTTCATTTCATAGAATCGCTTTGCGATTTTATACAACGCGGCTACGCCGCTAAAAAATGAGACTCATATACCATCATCATTATTCAGGCACCAAATGGATGAACTGAGGATTGCAAAAGAAGACTTTTCCGAATTCCTAAACGGGCTGAAGGACTGCTATCGCCTTTATGGACCGGTGCAGCAGGGCGACATGGTCAATTTCTTGCCGATTCAGGATGCGGCTGAGCTGGATCTTTCTTTCAAGAATACCGTTCTGTCCCCTAAGTCTTTATTTCTTCCCCAATCAGAGCGTCTCTTTGAATACAGCCTGGCCCCGGACAGAGATGACGCCCACATCCTCAAAGAGGCGCCCCGAGATGATTCCCCTCGCGCCGTCATAGGGATTCGGCCCTGCGATGCAAGGGCGCTTGAACTGGTCGACGTGAACTTTGATACAGACAAGTTGCGCGATCCATGGTGGGTGAAGGCCCGGGAGGCCACCACCCTGGTGGGCCTGGGATGCACTTCGCCTTGTTCCACCTGTTTTTGTACCTCGGTGGGAGGGGGACCCTTTGATGAGGCTGGGCTCGACGTGCTGCTCACGGATGTTGGCGAGGTCTTTTTAGCCAAGGTGCTCACAGACAAAGGCGAAAACCTGCTTAAGACCGGAAAGGCCTTTGAAACGGCTGAAAAGGAGCTGGTTGACAGGGCCGTGACGATCCAGCAGGAAGCCGCAACCAAGATCGTTTCAAGAGTCGATACATCCAGACTCGCGGAACTCGACACCCTTAGGCTTTTTGAAGCGGACTTCTGGGAAAGACTGCATTTTTCCTGCATAAACTGCGGGGTTTGCACCTATCTTTGTCCCACCTGCTGGTGCTTTGACATCCAGGATGAGACCCATGGCCTTGCAGGCGTCCGAATTCGCAACTGGGACTCCTGCATGTTTCCTTTGTTTACGCTCCATGCCTCAGGGCACAACCCCAGAGGAGAAAAGATCCAGCGTGTGCGGCAGCGTTTTATGCACAAGCTGAAGTACTATGTGGACAAGTATGAAAACGGTGTGGCCTGTGTGGGATGCGGGCGTTGCGTGCAGCACTGCCCGGTAAATATTGATATCCGCCAGGTTTTCCAATTAATGAACGAATACAAGTCATAGAATCGCTTCGCTATTTTATGTGACGCGGCTTCACCGCTCAATAAGAAGATATTTTATGTTTGAAAGAGGGGATTGGCTTCGTGGAAAATCCTTATCTTCCTTATCC
>JADFWI010000608.1 GCA_015222985.1 Pseudomonadota bacterium
CCGGAAAGTCTTTTCTGCAACCCCTGACCATCGGTTGAATCGGCATAGAGCAGCTCGCGCGGGCGCAATGAGCCGAGTTCACTTTCAACTTGTGAAAGCCCATTGACCTGGGTGGCACGAAATTCACCGGTGGTGATATCAACATGCGCTACGCCGAAGAGCTCCCCGTCACCGGCAATCGCCAGCAGGTAATTGTTTTCCTTCGGCTCCAAGGTCTCGGTGTCAGTCACCAGCCCCGGCGTCACGACCCGAACGACCTCTCGCTTGACAATCCCTTTTGCAGTTTTCGGATTTTCAACCTGTTCGCAAATCGCTACCTTGTGACCATTTGCCACCAATTTGGCGATATAACTCTGGCTGCTATGATAGGGAATACCGCAAAGCGGAATCGCGTCTTCGTCCCTTTTATTTCGTGAAGTTAACGTGATGCCGAGGACCCTGGATGCCAGAATGGCATCCTCCATAAACATCTCATAGAAATCACCAAGGCGAAAAAACAGGACCGCATCCTGATGATCTGCTTTGATTTCCAGGTACTGGCGCATGAGAGGAGTGGCTGAAGACATCCTAAGACCTTAAATTTATTATATTTATCGTCCAACAAAACGACAACAAACGATCAGGCTACAAAGCTGTTCATTCTAGCAAAGGCCTACCCGGAAGTAAATAGATCGCCACATCTTCGACAGGGTGAATTCGTCCTTACCTGCAAATCCAGCTACACTGCCGATCTAATCTTTGTGCTGGTCATATATCCATGGATCGAGTATAAAGGAAACTCCTTCATACTCGGAGAATCCGGCATTGAGTTTAAAAGAAATCCAAGTTCGACCCGTTGCGTCATTCGAAGAGACTCGCTATCGGGAACTGATGCAAAGCTATCACTATCTGGGGGATCTGCCTAAAATCAGTGAAACCCTCTGGTATATCGCTACGTTAAATGACGAATGGGTCGCACTATTGACGTTCTCCGCCGCCGCCTTAAAGTGTGCTGCTCGGGATCAATGGATCGGCTGGAGTTATCGGCATCAGTATGATCGTTTAAAGCTGGTGGCCAACAATAGCCGCTTTTTGATCCTGCCACAGTGGCATCTCCCGAACTTGGGATCACGTACCTTGTCGTTGTGCGAAAAAAGAATACAAAACGACTGGCTGGGGCGTTTCGGCCATCCGCTTCTGTTGATGGAAACCTTTGTTGACCCGCAGCGCTATCATGGCACCGTCTACAAGGCGGCGAATTGGCAATGTCTGGGGCGTACCAAAGGATTTCGTCGAACCCGCCAAGGCTATAGTCCGGTTGCGCAATCACCCAAGATGGTGTTCGTTCGTCCCTTACATCCCGACGCCCAATCTCTATTGTCCCGCCCCTTCCTTGATCCTCTCTATTGCAATGGAGTGCCAAAAATGATGCTGACAGCGGATCAGATGCGATCCTTGCCCGATTTCTTCACGGATATCCCTGACCCACGTACCACCCAGGGACGACGCCACCGCCTCGCCACAGTCCTGGCGATTGCCGCAGGGGCGACACTCTGCGGGATGCGTGGATATAAGGCGATCTCGGATTGGGCTAAAAATCTCGGTCCCAAAGCTCGGGAACGGTTCAGATGCCGTTACGAGAAGGGGGTATTTATCGTCCCAAGTGAATCCAGTATCCGTAATGTTCTTATCCGCGTCGATCCAGGTCATCTCGACAGAGTCCTGCAACGCTGGAATGATCTTTATGCAGACATAGATGAAAGCCTCGCCATCGACGGCAAGACGATGTGTAATGCCATTGATAAACATGGGCGTCAGACCCATATCATGAGTGTCATCGGCCATCAGAGCAAGATCTGCCACACCCAAAAAAAGTCGGCACACTGCCGGTAGGAGATGGCGATGAGGTCAAACAAACCAACGAGATCAAGATGGCCATCCCATTACTGGATGTTATCGACATTAAAGGCAAGACGATCACCGGCGATGCACTGTTGACCCAGCGCCGACTTGCCGATTATCTGGTTGCAGACAGACAAGCTCATTACCATTTCACGGTCAAAGGCAATCAACCCGGCCTGCTCGCAGATCTCATCTTGTATTTCCATGAACGCAATGAACCTGACGCCGTCAGCGTTGATTCCGGACACGGGAGAATTGAAACGCGGAAGATCTGGACTTCAGCCGAGCTCAATGACTATCTCGACTTCCCCTGGGTCGGCCAAGTTTTTATGATCGAACGTGAAAGCATCAACAAAAAAACCGGGAAGGTCTCGAACGAAACCGCTTACGGCGTCACCAGTTGTAAGCCAGAACAAGCCGGCGCCGACAAAATCCTCAAGACCAACCGCGACCACTGGTGCATTGAAAACAGCTGCCACTATATCATCGACTGGAATTTCGATGAGGACCGCAGCCGGATACGTACTGGCTATGGACCGGAGAATGTTTCACGGCTCAGACGCTTTGCGGTCGGGCTTATCAAGTCCAAAGGGGTGCCCAGCGTGGCGCAAAAGATGCGGCAACTCGCCATGAACGTCCGTTCGGTTCTCGATTATCTGCGAATGACGAAAAATTCTTCGGCACCATGCGTGAGCTCGCGTTAGAATAAATTTGCCGTGACATGCGACTGTGTGCTGCGAAAAAATACCAGCCTTTGAGTAAAAATAGAGGGAGTATAGTGGATGAG
>JADFWI010000609.1 GCA_015222985.1 Pseudomonadota bacterium
CGGGCAAGGCCAAGGAAGTTTCTCGTGGCCGGAAAACGGATCCGCCAAATTGGCCTTCCATGAACAAGCTCCGCTCTCTGGCGTCCAGCAAACTAATAACCGCGGGAGGCAGGAGGCGCACAATGACCTATAGGCGCTGCGGGAGGAGTCCGCGGAAAACATCCTTAATGCGGATCATTTTGCCACCCATGTTGAGCATTGTCTTGTTCATCTCCGCCATCTACTTGATTGTCCTCCCAGCCTTGAAAACCAATATCATGGAACGAAAAAGGGAGATGATCCGGCACTTGACCGAAGCAGCATGGAGTTCATTCTCCATTTGTGAATCTGAGGAAAAGGCCGGTCGTTTGACGCGCGAAGAGGCACAGGTCCGAGCCACAGAGCTTATTCGAAACATAAGATACGGGCCTGACATGAAAGACTATTTTTGGATCAACGACATGCATCCCAGCATGATCATGCATCCTTATCGCCCGGACCTTGATGGCAAGGACTTGACAGATCTTTCCGACCCCAACGGCAAGCGTCTTTTTGTGGCCTTTGTCAATGCTGTCAGAGACACAGGGGCTGGTTACGTTGACTACATGTGGCAATGGAAAGACGACCCTGACCGAGTTGTGCCCAAGCTGTCATACGTAAAGGAGTTTGAACCATGGGGCTGGATCATTGGCACGGGCATCTATCTTGAAGATGTTCAAATCGAAATCGCATCCATTACCCGAAAACTGACACTTGTATCCTTTGCGATCCTGGCAATCATAGCGATCTTGTCAATATACATCGTCTGGCGCAGTTTGCAGGTCGACTCAGAGCGCAAGAAAGCGGAAAAGCGACTGAGGGAAAGCGAAGAGCGTCTAAAGACCATACTGAACTCAGTGCCAATGGGAGTCGCGGTTATCGATCTGGAACAACATGTGATCATTGATATAAACCCTGTCGGAGCACAAATGGTAGGGGCTCCCAAAGAACAGATGGTTGGCCGGGTCTGTCACCGGTACATATGCCCCGCAGAGGTCGGACAATGCCCCGTCACCGATCTCGGAGAATCTCTGGGCAAGTCAGAAAGCGTTCTGCTTACAGCAAAGGGAGATGCCTTGCCGATTCTTAAGACTGCGATTCCCGTCACACTGGACGGTCGAGAACACATCATCGATTGCTTCATGGACATCTCAGATCAGAAACGCATCCAGAAGGCTTTGCGGAGAAGCGAGAAAAAGTACAGGAATCTTTTCAATAATGCCCAAGTGGGATTGTTTCGAACGAAGATCAAGGACGGCAAGGTCTTGGAAGGCAATGATCGCATCGCCAGGATGTTTGGCTATGATTCCAGCAAGGAGTTTGTGGCCGAGTATGTCACATCAGAACATTACGCGGATCCAGGAACGCGCGAACGGATGCTGGCTGTGCTTAAGGCGACCGGTGAGATCAACGATTTCGAGGCCCGTCTCACGCGAAAAGACGGCTCCGTCTTTTGGGTCCGCTACACGGCCCGCATCTATCCGGAAGACGGCTACATGGAAGGAGTTGCGACGGATATAACCGAAGAAAAGCGCGCTGAGAGACGTCTCGAGGTGCATGTAAAGGAGTTATCGCTAGCCAGGGAAGCCTCACGAGCGGCCCTGAAGAACACTGAGGCTGAAAGAGACAAGTCGGAGAAGGCGCTTGCCGAGGTCTCTGAGGCAAAACGGCGCCTTGAGGTCCTGCTCTCTGACTCCGTAGCCAGGGAAAAACGCATGGTGGAACTCAAGCAAGAAGTAAACGATCTGTTGACAACTCTCCAAGAAAAACCCAAATACGAGGCTCCACAACGGGTGGCGGAGATCCTTTCCGGAAGCACGCACCTGCAAGCCTGATCCCAAGGGGGAAAACATGTCCACAACGCTTTACTGGTTGCAATGCGGAGGATGCGGAGGAGACAGCATGTCACTGCTCGGTCTGGAGTCGCCGGACCTTATTGAGCTTCTCAGGCTCCTCGACATTGAGGTGCTCTGGCATCCGTCGCTCTCAAACGGAAGTCCGTCTGAACATCAGAAACTCACCGAAAGGATGCTTTCCGGCCACCAACAGCTGGACATCCTTTGTATAGAGGGCGCCATTATCCGTGGGCCCGGTGGCACAGGCATGTACGACACGGTTAGAGGCAAACCCAAAAAAGACCTTGTTGCCGCGCTGGCGAAGCGGGCCAGGTTTGTTGTTGCCGTAGGCACGTGTGCAAGCTTCGGAGGCATCGGCGCGGACGGAGAGGTAGAAGCCACAGGGACCCAGTACCACAAGTGGGATAAAGGTGGATTTCTTGGAGAATCCTTTACGACACAAGGCGGGCTCCCGGTGATAAACCTGCCCGGATGCCCCTGCCATTGTGACGTTGTGGCCGGGATCTTGACCGCGCTCATCTCTGGTTATCACGTCCCCCTCAGTCAATTCAACGCGCCGTTGGAGTGGTACGGTATGCTGGTCCACCAAGGCTGCACTCGCAATGAGTATCACGAATACCGGGTGGAAGAGCACGATTTCGGGGAAGTAGGGTGCCTCTTCTTTCACATGGGTTGCCACGGCCCCCTGGCTTACGGCCCATGCAACAAGATACTCTGGAACCAACGCAGCTCCAAGACGCGAGTCGGCGTGCCTTGCTTTGGGTGCACCAGGCCCGACTTTCCTCAATCCTATCCGTTTTATGAAACGCAAAACATCGAGGGGATTCCCCTGCAACTGCCGGACGGTGTGGACCGGGCCCACTATCTGGCCTACAAGGGTATGGCCGCGGCCGCAGCTCCCAAAAGGTTGAGAGAAAGAAAAACAAAGATATAGGGGACAGAGAATGTCAGAAAAAATAAAAATGAGCGTTCCGTTGAACCGCGTTGAGGGCGACCTGGAGATTCGCGTGGAAATTGACGGCGGAGTCGTCTCAGATGCATGGAGTTCAGGGACCATGTTTCGCGGATTCGAAAACATTCTTGTCGGGCGAGGCCCTCTGGACGGTCTGGTAATTACGCCCCGCGTCTGCGGCATTTGCGGCACAGCCCACCTGACGGCCGCTGCCCTGGCTCTTGACATGATCTCGGGCGCCAAGGCTCCTCCAGGCGCTGTGAAGGTCCGAAATCTGACCCTCATGACTGAAACCCTTCAAAGCGACATACGCCACGGTCTTCTGATGTTTGCCGCGGACTTTGCTAATCCTGCTTACAAAAAATGCTCTCTTTTTCGCGAGGCCGTGCGCCGATATGAGCCATTCAAAGGTGAGACAGTCATTGAGGTCATAAAGGAGACAAAAAAAGTCATTGAGATCATCGCAATTCTCGGTGGACAGTGGCCGCACTCTTCGTACATCGTTCCGGGAGGCATCACGTCCATGCCGAGCACTGGCGACCTTCTGCAGTGCCGGCACTTCCTCAGGCGTTATCGAAGTTGGTATGAAAACCAAGTCCTCGGCTGTAGCCTGGAGCGTTGGTTGGAAGTCAAGAGCCGCTCAGATCTGGATATGTGGCTTGGAGAAAACGACTCGCACCGAGAGGGTGACCTCGGTTTCTACATCCGCTTTGCCAGGGAAATCGGTCTCGACAAGATCGGAAAAGGACATGGCAATTTCATTAGCTATGGATCACTTCCTCTGCCAGAGGACACGGAAATATGCGGTCCAAGAGAAGGTGGTTGTCTTGTTCCCGCGGGATTCGCCAGGGGCACCGAGGTAACCCCCTTTGAGCAGGAGAGGGTAACCGAACACGTGGCCCATTCGTGGTTTGAGGATTATGATGGCGGCAAGCATCCTTTTGAGGGAGAAACACGCCCCTATGCCAGCGGACAGGAAAGCAAGAAATACTCCTGGGCCAAAGCGCCACGCTATGATGGTTTTCCGGCCGAAACAGGTCCGCTGGCTGAAATGATTATCGCCGAGCATCCGCTTTTTGCAGATTTGGTGGGCAGGGACGGTCCGAGTGTCTTTGCCCGGGAGCTTGCCCGTCTTGTCAGGCCCGCCCAAACCATACCGGCCATGGAAGTCTGGCTGTCGGAACTGGCGGGCGTCGAGCATTTCTATGCATCCCCGGGCATTATCACCGATGGCCACGGTTTCGGGCTGACCCAGGCAACTCGCGGAGCGCTCGGACATTGGGTGAAAATAGCTAACGGGCGAATCGAGCACTATCAGATTATTACTCCTACGACCTGGCATGCATCACCTCGTGACTCCGATGAAATAAGAGGCCCATGGGAAGAGGCCCTCGTTGGCACGACAATCAAGGATTTATCTGATCCCGTTGAACTGGGACATGTAGTGAGATCATTCGATGCCTGTCTCGTTTGCACTGTCCACACCATAAGGGGAGGGCGTAACCTGGCGCGTTACAAATTATAGGATCGCTTCGCGATTTTATGCAGCGCGGCTTTGCCGCTTAGAAAAGGCAAATTGCCAGACCGTCAAGTTAGGAACCATAAGCAGAACCGATGAATACAAACCTAGCAAAGGAATCAACGACCGAAATCCTGGAAGAAAACACCCTGTTGAGACGGGAGATTCGGGTCTCACGGCGGGCGTCGGACATCACGGCTGAGCTTGTTGTGCAACAATTGGCGAAAACCGAGGAGGTTCTCAGGCGGCTCGAAGAAAAGGCATTTGCTGAAAAGGAGTTGAGGGAAAAATTAGCCGAAAAACTCGGAGAGGCTGTGGAGCGCGAACAGGAGCTTGCCACGGAAAGAGAACGGCTTGAGGGTATGCAGATATCAGCCATCAATATGATGGAAGACATGGACAAAGCGCACAAAGCCGTCGAAGCGGCCAGGCAGGAACTGGAAACCACAAACAAGCAACTCCAGGAAGCCATAAAAAGAGCCAATAAGATGGCTAAGCAAGCAAAAACAGCAAGCACGGCCAAGAGCGAATTTCTGGCCAACATGAGCCACGAGATTCGCACTCCCATGAACGCAGTCGTCGGTTTTGCTGATATCTTGATGGATTCAGACCTGAATGAAGAACAGGCTGAGTACGCAAGAATCATAAAACAGAGCAGTGATTCCCTGCTCGTTTTGATCAACGATACACTCGACTTCTCCAAGATAGAGGCAGGCCAATTGGAACTTGAATCTATCGACTTCGACCCGGAAGTGACTGCTTTCGACGTCTGCCAATTGATTCACCCGAAGCTTGCAGACAAGTCTGTTGAGCTACTCTGCCGCATTGGCGACGAAGTTCCTGCCTGCGTCACTGGAGATCCGCATAGGCTTCGACAGGTCATGTTGAACCTGGTGGGAAACGCCGCCAAGTTCACCGAGCAAGGGGAGATAGAGCTTTGCCTTGACGTTGAAGAAAAACAGGAGGACCGGATAAAACTCCATATGAGTGTCAGGGACACGGGCATAGGCATCCCGCAGGACAAGCTGGAAACGATCTTTGAAGCCTTCACCCAGAGCGACGGTTCGATGACGAGAACATATGGTGGAACAGGTCTTGGCTTATCCATCTGCAGCCAACTCGCAAGGCTTATGAACGGAGAGATTTGGGTGGTGAGCCCTGCGGATTGCGGATCTAAAGGAAATTCCGAAATCCGTGCTGTTTTCAAGGCGTGAGCCGCAAATCCGAAATCGGTGGTCCTGGGAGCACCTTTCACTTCACGGCCTGGTTGAAAAACGCCAGAAGCAAGAGGCCCAAAAGCATCTCCCGCGTATCGCTGGCCGCCAAGAAGGTCCTCATTGTTGACCACAACAGAAACAACCTGGATATCTTAGCGCACATTGCAGAATCCGTCGGCATGCGCGTTGTTAAACTCTCAAGGGGCGAAGAGGCCGTGCCAACCATAGAAAGCGCTTCGGTTTCCGGCGATTCTTTTGACCTTTGCGTAATAAGCATTCAAATGCCCACAACAAGTGGCTATGACATAGGAAGACAAATTCGAGATCTACAGTCACAGGTGTCCCATATTCCTTTGCTTGCCATTTCTGCCTCAATAGAGCGTGATGCAAAGAGATGCCTGGAAACCGGCTTTGACGGATTCTTACGCAAGCCTGTTCAACGGCAGAAAATCTTGGACATGATGGAAACCCTTCTTAAGGAAGATGCAAACGACGTGGCAGCGACAAAACGCGATTCAATTGTAACTCGACATTCCATGCTTGAAGACGCCAAGCATTCGGTTCGTATTCTGCTTGTCGATGACAACCCGGTCAATCGGAACTTGGCAGAGATAATGTTGACTAAGGCAGGATACCAGGTGGAACTCGCCAACAACGGGCGAGAAGCCGTTGAAATGTACACCACGGAAGCTGGTCGATTCGACTTGATATTCATGGACCTCCAGATGCCGGAAATGGACGGGTTACAAGCAACAAAAGAGATCAGGAGACTTGAAAGTCTAAACTCAAAACTTGGAACGGGTGAACCGCAGCCACAATCGTCAATCGCCAATCGCCAATCGTCAATTGCTAGGGTTCCGATCGTTGCTATGACCGCTCATGCTATGAACCGGCACCGCAAACAATGCCTTGAGGCCGGCATGGACGATTACCTATCAAAACCGATCAAGAGAGAGAAAGTCTTTGAAATTGCAAACAGATGGGTGTTCCCAAAGGAGTCCGTCGTGAATTTGAGTGAATTGGCAAGACATCTCGATTTGGAGGAAAAGGAATTTCTTGAACTGGCCGAAATCTTTCTGGAGGCAACGGCCTCTGATTTGGCCAAATTGGAGTCAGCTCTTTCCGCTGGGGCCACAGAGGAGGTACTTGAGGCAGCCCACTCCATAAAAGGCGCAGCCGGAAGCCTTGGTTTCGAAGATACGCATAAACTCGCCAAAAGAATCGAGATGAATGCCCGACAACATGTTCTGGAAGGAACCCTGGGAGATGCCAGCTCAATAAGACAGAAACTCACCATGATTGACAAGGCGCTTAAGGAAAATCAGGCTGGTTCGCTTGGCAATGGAACAGCCTAATTCCAAAACCGGACCAACGAGGACGAAGGCCAAAGGACGGACTCAACTCACTGGAACGTATGCCAACATGACCGGACAATCAGAAAATCACTTCGCTATATTGATAGCCGAAGACAATCCAGTCTCGCGGAGTCTCTTGGAAAAAAGCCTTAGGAAGGCCGGCCACGAGGTGGTAAGCGCCCAAAACGGGCGAGAGGCCTTGGATGTCTTTCGTAAAACGTTTTTTCCAATGGTTTTGACCGACTGGATGATGCCGGAAATGGACGGCGTTGGACTATGTCGCGCTATCAGAAATCATCTTTGCCAAGGATACGTCTACATAGTGTTTCTGACGGCCAGAGATTCCAGGGACGACATCATCGCCGCCCTGGATGCAGGAGCGGACGATTATCTGACCAAGCCCTTTCATCCCGCCGAACTCATGGCCCGGCTAAACACCGGCAAACGGATTCTGGGCCTTGAGAGGTCTCTGAAAAAGGCCAACGAAGACATCAGAGTGCTTTCCATTACAGATTCCCTTACAGGAGCTTTCAACCGCAGCTACATGACAACCCGTCTCCCCGAGGAGGTGGCCAGGGCCAAAAGGTACGGGCATCCTCTGTCCCTGATTATGTGCGATATCGATCACTTCAAAAGCATCAACGATTCTTTTGGGCATCTGGCAGGCGATTCAGTCTTAAGGAGTGTTGTGGATTGCATCAAGAAAACAATCCGCCATGAAATTGATTGGGTGGCAAGGTATGGCGGCGAAGAATTCCTCATTCTCCTATCTGAGACAGATTCTGAGGGGGGCCTGACGGTTGCCGAGAGATTGAGGAAATCGTTGGCCCAAATGACTTATAGCATAGATGGCCAGGATATCACCATCACGGCAAGCCTTGGCGTCGCCTCATTTGATCCGTCCATTGACAAGGAAAGCTCCTCAGAAGCCTTGATAAGAGAGGCGGATAACTTCCTGTACAAAGCAAAAGAAGAGGGAAGAAACAGGGTGCGGGGAAGGGGTGGAAGTGATGAAAAATAGAAAGGTGTTAGTGGTGGACAACCACCCGGTCATATTGAAGTTCATGACACAACTTCTCGAAAAAAAAGGTTGTCAGGTGAAGACGGCACAAGACGGCCTTTCCGCTCTGGAGGTTCTGGAAGACTACATTCCTGACGTGGCCTTTATCGATCTGGTCATGCCCAATATCAGCGGAGACAAATTATGCCAAATTATCCGCGGCATGCCCAAACTAAGGGATGTTCGTCTCATTATTCTTTCCGCCGCTGTCGCTGAACAGACCATGAACTCCGTTGAATTCGGCGCCCATGCCTGTATCGCCAAAGGACCGTTTCCGGAAATGGCAAAACACGTTCTTGCTGCCCTGGATCAGGCTGAGTTGGAAGGATCGGAAGTCACGCCTGAAACAATCATTGGCCTTGAAGACGTCCATTTTCGGGAAATCACAAAGGAACTGCTTTCGGTCAAGAAACACCTGGAAGTGACCATGATGAGTATGTCAGAAGGGATTCTCGAACTGAATCGTGATTCAAGGGTTGTTTATGCCAATCCGAGCGCTCTCTCCCTCTTGGAGGTTCCAGAGGAAAGGCTTCTGGGTTCATACTTCCCTGACCTCTTTTCACAGGCGGTCCGTGAGAAGGTCAATAGCTTCCTAAGGGCACCGCACATCCTCTCACAAGAAACTCGGGAAGACCCGACCCTTCAACTGAACGGAAGAGAAATAACGCTGAGCATTTCACCTGTCAGGGACGAGGAAGGCACCGCCATTGTAGTGCTCAATGATATCACCACACAAAAGCGTTTGGAATCCCAGCTCCTGCACGCACAGAAAATGGAGGCCATCGGAACCCTTGCAGGTGGCATTGCCCATGATTTTAACAACCTCCTCATGGCCATACAGGGAACAGTCTCTTTGCTCCTCCTCAACATAGATCCCGGCCATCCCCATTATGACAGAATCAGTAGCATTGAAAAACACGTCGAAAGCGCAGCCAAACTAACCGGCCAGCTTCTTGGTTATGCCAGAAAGGGCAAATATGAGGTCAGGCCCGTCAACTTGAACCGGTTAGTGGAAGAGACGGCCGAGACTTTTGGCAGAACCAAGAAGGAAATCTGCATTCACAAGAATCTGGCCGATGACTTGCACGCAACAGAAGTCGATAAGGGACAAATCGAGCAAGTTTTGTTGAATCTTTATGTGAACGCGGCAAGCGCCATGCCTGGCGGCGGTCATCTTGTCTTGAGCACGCAAAATACTACCTTGAAGGAAATTGAAGGCAAGCTCCCTGAGCCAAAACCTGGTTGCTATGTCTTGTTAACGGTTGCTGACACAGGCACGGGGATGGATGAAAAGACGATGGAGCGCATCTTCGAGCCCTTTTTTACGACTAAGGAGATGGGCCGTGGCACAGGCCTGGGGTTGGCTTCCGCCTATGGGATTGTCAAGAGCCATGGCGGATATATCCATGTGGACTCCAAAAACGGTGTTGGCACGACATTCAAGATTTATCTGCCGGCATCCGACAAAGCAGTCATGGCCGATATTCCTGAGGCCAATAAGGAGGTCTCGAAAGGGCAGGAGACCATCCTTCTGGTTGATGATGAACGCATGATCCTGGAAGTAGGACAGCAACTGTTGGAATCCATGGGTTATGGCGTCTTGACAGCCGGAGACGGGAAAGAAGCCGTAAAAATTTACAGCGCAAAGAAGGATGAAATAGACCTGCTCATCCTCGACATGGTCATGCCGGAGATGAATGGCGGCGATGTCTACGACAGGATGAAGCAAATCAACCCTGGTATCAAAGTTCTCCTTTCGAGTGGATACAGCGTAGAAGGCCAGGCCAGCGAGATATTGGGGCGGGGCTGTGACGGATTCATACAAAAACCTTTTCATATGGCAGA
>JADFWI010000116.1 GCA_015222985.1 Pseudomonadota bacterium
CCGCAGTCGTCATGCCCAGGCGGGTAAGACGGTCCCGGTTAGGAATAATGCGCATTTCCGGATTCCCCAGATCCAGGCCCGGAATCGGGCGCACTTGAGCCCCGGGGATGAGTTGTGCCACCTGGCCGAAGATTTGTCGTCCCATGGCAATGAGACGCTCCAACTCCGGACCCTTGATTTCTATCTCAATCGATCTTCCCCCGCCAATGCCGGTGGCAAACAGACTGGGCTGCTGTACAATGGCAATCATGCCCGGGATTTTTCTTAACACACTATATGCATAAGGAAGCAGTTCTCGAGTTCTCTCCTGGACCTTTGAGACTATACCCATGAAGACTTGCTGGCCCCAGGCTACGTAGAAAAAGTTTTTTACCGGAGGAAGGCCCAAGCTGGCAGCAACCTCGCTCTTTTTCTCATGCTCGATAAGAGGCAAGATATCCTTTTCAACCGCTTCTGCTATGTGTTCGAGCTCTTGGAGATTGTATCCGGGCGGGGGCAAGAGAATCCCGAAAAGGATTTCCCGGTTTCCTTGCGGCAGATATTCCGTCTTCGGCATGAGGAACCAGGCCATGCCAACGGCAAGACCAGTCATCAAAACAACCAAACCTAGGCGTGCCGAAATCCTGCCGCATGTCCAGTAAACAAATTGCGTGATTGCATTGGTAAAGGCTGTTGCCAGGCGATAGAAAAACCACGATTTGCGAGAGGGTTCGGTGCGCTGTACTTTGCCCAGGATCTTTGAAGAAAGGGTCGGGATCACGGTCATAGACACCAGCAAACTGAGCCCCACAGCGCTACTTATGGCAATGGCAATGTCTCTGAAAAGCTGCCCGGCCTCTTCCTCAACAAAGATAATGGGGACAAAGACAGCGATCGTGGTGAGAGTGCTGGCCAGCACTGCCCCCCAAACCTCCACTGTGCCGTCATAGGCGGCTTGCCCGCGGGACTTGCCCATCTCACGATGACGAAATATATTTTCAAATACGACAATGGAGTTGTCTACCACCATGCCTATGGCAAAGCTCATCCCGGCCAGACTGACCACATTGATATTCCTTCCAAAGAGGGTCATTACGAGAAAGGTCCCAACGATGCTGATCGGGATGGCGAGTGAGACAATCAAGGTGCTGGTCACATTTCGCAGAAATACCAGGAGCACGATCACTGCCAGGGTTCCCCCGATAAGGATGTTTTGTTTCACCAGCCGGATGGCGCTGTAAATATAGCTTGTCTCATCATAGACGCGCACGAGGCTAAGGCCACGATCCTTCAGGATTCCATTGTTGAGTTCGTCAAGGGCCTCTGTCAGTTTCTTCATCACCACAAGCACGTTCGAACCGGTTTCACGCACCGCGTTCATGACAATCGTGGGGATTCCCTCATGCCGCACAACCACGTCGATATCTTCATGGCCCAGCGAAACACGGCTTATGTCCCCAACTGTGATGGGAGCTCCGTTGACCCTCTTGATGATGACCCTTGCCACATCTTCAGGGGTCTTATACTCACCTACAGTGCGGGCAATATAGCGGCGTTTCCCCTCATCAAAGTCGCCGGCGCTTATGTTCTTGTTTTCCACATCCAGAGCCCGGATGAGCTCCGGGATGGTGACGTTCCTGGCGGCAAGGGCGTCGGAATCCACGATTACCTGAAGTTCCCGCTCCTGCCCCCCGTAAATATTGGCCGAAGCCACACCGGAAATCCGTTCCAGGCGGGGTTTTATGTGCTTGTCACAAAAATCGTATTCATGGCTGAGCGAGCCCTCGTATTCGGGGAGTGCACGGAGTACCAACCAGGCGATTGCTGATTCGTGCCTCCCCCCTGACTTGATGGTCGGCTTGTCCATATTGGCAGGGTATTTTTTCACCTGGTCCAGCTTGTTGGAGGCCTTGAGCAGGGCCGCATCCGGATCTGTGCCGACCTTGAACATCAGATTGATATAGGCACGGCCGTCAAGGCTTTCGCTTTTCATCTTGTCGAGACCCTCAAGGTTTTTGAGCTCATCTTCTTGCACATCGATGATCTCACGTTCAACCTCCAGGGGACTCGCTCCGCGCCAGACCGTTTCGACCGAAATCTCAGGTGTGTCTACGTTGGGAGTAAGCTGAATGGGGATTTTAAAAAGCGAGATAAGACCAAAGAGCACCAGCAGGATGACCCCGACAGTGACGGTCACAGGCTTCTTTATAGCAGTATCAACAAGTTTCATTTGAGAATCACCACGTGCTGTCCTGGCTGCAGGCGTTCATTGCCGCGTATGACGACCTCATCTCCCGGTGAAAGCTGTCCCTCAACGGCAACATTGCCGTCGTAATATCCGATTATCTGGACATTCACGGGCTGAACCACGCTGTTGGCAACGACAAAGACCAGTCGGTTGGCGCCTGCGGTTACGATCGCGTCCTTCGGGACAAGCAGGGCGTTTTTCGTGTTTCCCAGGTTGAAGGTCGCTCTTGCTTCCATGCCGCTTCTGATCCGAAAGCCCGGGTTGATCAGGCTGACCCGCACCGGGAAAGTCCGGGCGTTAGGGTCTCCTTCAGGAAGAATGGCAGAAATCTTACCAAGAAACGGCTCATTGGATATACTTGGCACTATGATCCGCACCTGTTTTTGGGGGAGAAGCCGTACGACATGCCGTTCCGGCACATCCACCGTTATGCGTATGTGTCCGAGATCGACAAGGGTTACGACTGGCCCGCCCACCGTAATCCACTCTCCCACCTGGGTGTGCTCTTGGGCCACAAAACCCGCAAAAGGGGCGATGACTCTCTTGTCGCGGATGTCATCTGAAAGAAGTTCAATTTCCGCGTCATTGCGCGCGATTTCCTGCTCAAGGGATTGATATTGATACAATGCCTCGTCATATTTCCTGGCGGCAATGCTGTCAGTGCCCTTGAGCGTAGTATATCGCGCCAGTTCTTTCTCAGCAAAGACCAGATTCGTTCGGACTTTTTTGCTGACTGCTTTGGCTGCTTTTAAGCGAAGTGCGAGATTCGTTGATCTGAGTATGACGAGGACCTCTCCTTTTTCGACAAAGTCTCCCTCTCGGGCAGGAAATTCCTCGACCAACCCCGGGACCTCGGCCGCGATGGTGCTTCGGGTAATCGCTTCAGCGGTTCCAACCAGGGTTATCTGGTCTGAAACGGCATTTTGGATAACCGGTGCAACTCGAACCGGGACCGGCGGTGGTCCTTGGCTTTTCTTGTCTTCGGCCTGAGCGTGGGCGACTGAACCCAAAAGCGAGCCAGCCAACAGTGCTAGTAAGGATGCGCAAGTAGTGAAGTTCATACAATGCCTTTTCCGCATAAACCTACCCTTCCTAAATCGTAACTTCCCGATAAGGTTAGGGATCTTAGTGCATAAGCGCTAAGTTGTTTTGTAACCGTTCACAGATTACATTCATGCCGTACGGAATTGTTTTGAAAGATGAACGTCGAACATCGAACATCGAACGTCCAACGTCGAATGAAAAACG
>JADFWI010000610.1 GCA_015222985.1 Pseudomonadota bacterium
ACATGCATCATGACACGGGCACCGAAGCGATAATGGAAGCTTTCTCAAAGGTCGACAAACAGCACGATCAAATGATGAAAGCATTCTTGAACGTTCATGACCAACATGATGAAATGGCAAGGGAACTCAAAGAAGTCAAAGATATGTTAAAAAACCTTGCTCAAAACAAATGAAAAAGGCATCAAACTCGTACTATCCAAAAAAGAGGAAACAGCAATAATGTCTCGCATCCTTGTCATAGACGATGACGATCAAATACGGGCAATGCTTCAGCAGGTCTTGCAGCGTGAGGAGTTTCAGGTCGTAGACGCTCCTGATGGCAAGGAGGGCATAAGGCTCTTCCGTGAGGAGGCCGCCGACCTTGTCATCACAGATATCATCATGCCTGACAAAGAAGGTATTGAAACCATCATGGAGTTACGTCGCGATTTCCCAGAAGTGAAGATCATAGCTATCTCCGGAGGGGGTCGAGTAGAACCGAGTCAATACCTTGGTCTGGCCAAAAAACTCGGTGCGCAGGTAACATTGATCAAACCATTCGAACGAGAAGAACTGCTGGCAGCAGTTCACGGGCTCCTGGAATGAACCTTCAGAGACAAACCTCGAAAATTCATTAGTCTGCTGGCTTGTTCACTCTGGGCATCAGGACCCAGCCTTCAGCAAGGTTTTCGCTTTTCAAGGTCCAGGTTCGACCCGTGTCCCTGTCCAGAAGAATCACCTCGTTAGGGCCAGCCGAACCGACATTCGAAGTCCGCAGTATTACAATTTCGTATCGTCCAGTGTCTTCTGTTTTGAGCAAAACCCCGCCGGAAGCCCACAAGTCCTCAATACTGGCGACGCACACCAAAATCATCAGAACCAGAGCAAGAACAGAAGTCCTCTTCATCGTAACTACCCCCTTTTTTTGGCAATTTCAGAGTTATGGCAGATCCGGTTGGAATAGAAGGGCAATACCAAGTCATGCACCTAAGGCGTCAGCCGGAGCCTTTGCCCCACCATGATCAGGGAACCTTGGATGCTGTTGAGTCTTTTCAGGGTCGCTACATTGACCTTTTTTCGTCTGGCAATATGGTTCAAGGTGTCGCCCCTCCGAACCACGTAATAGGAATCATCTTGCATGCGATGGGAAGCGACTTTGGTGAGATCATTCAGAACATCGGCCATCTTGGGACCCTGCCCGGACGGAACCTTAATTGTGTAAGATCCGGTGGGCAGATAATAGCCGAGAATCTTGTGATTGAGCTCCCTGAGAACCTTAAAGTCCGTGCCAAGGGCTTGGGCAATATCCGTTATGTGGAGGGGGACCCGGATGTTGACCGACACGGTATCGCACTCGATAGGTCTGTAGATCTCTTCCTTGGGCAGGCTGTATCCATAGCGCATCGGATTGTCCATAACAATCTTGATAGCCGCAATGCGGAAAATGAATCGCTCGGTCTCAAGGGGCAGGTTGAGCCTGTAGTAGTCAGTGACTCCCTGCTTCTTCATTTCTCTTTTCAGAGCTCCTTCTCCGCAATTGTATGCGCCTAACGCCAATGTCCACGTACCGAACTTATCCTTAAGACGCTTAAGGTACTTAACGGCCACCTCAGTGGCCTGCTCGAAGTCCAGCCGTTCGTCCATTGTGTGGTCCTTGCGAATGCCATTGGATCGGGCGGTACGGGTCATTAACTGCCATGGTCCCCTGGCGCCCTCGCTGGATCGGGCATGCGTGAGAAGAGAACTCTCAGCCACCGCAAGGTACTTCAGGTCGTCAGGCATGCCCTCCTCAGCCAGCCTCCTTTCCACGTATGGGAAATAACGTCCTGACCGCTTAAGCCACATGAACACTTGGGCTCGGTCCCAGACAGTTATGGTAAATTCACGGTCAAGCATTTCCCAAACGCGGCCGTTTTCAAGGGGCATTGGCTCACCGCACAGGGTTAGGGATTCTGGAGGGGAGAAATTATGAAAGACAAGATAAGCGCCTTCCTGGGCAGGGAAGGCAGAAGACGGAGGCGCCACCATAAGGAAAGTGAGGGCCAGAAGCAAAACAGTCAGTCGTGAAGAAAAGAGTAATGCACGCATAAGTGACTCAGGCAAAGATCCTTGTGTCGCCTTCTATGCCGTTAAAACCAAGTGCTTTCGTGATTCGCCCTTTTGGTATTCATCCTGAATCTTTCCCATGTTTTCTTTTAGGATCTCAATCGCATCAGTGATCTTGTTCGTCCTTACGACGACACAGAGGAACTTCTTCAACAGCCTTGGCAGATTCGGGCCATACATCCTGGCTACCAACACATCTATATTTTTCAACGCCTCCATGGTCGCCTTTGCCTTTTTCGGATCACCGTGCCTCATGGCCTCATCGCCCTTGCACTTCGAATTGTCCCTTCTTTCCAGAAACGTGGCTTCCCCGTCGACAAATGTGTAGACGTCAAAGAACTTGGCCTGGCCCGCGTGCTCCTTGATCATGTTCTCCCCATCATCAGTGCTAAAAGCAAAGCACAGTTCCATACCATCCTCCTTTATCCTGACATGCAAAACACGGTCCTTGGGGCCACGTCGGAGTCATTGGCTGTGCCATACTTCGTTCCATCGAAGTGCCAAAAGTGCCTAAA
>JADFWI010000611.1 GCA_015222985.1 Pseudomonadota bacterium
ATTATTTTACACCTGCCTGTGAGGATTATTTTTACGGTGATCTCCCGGGTGAGGTCGTTACTCTGTTTCAGCGCATTATTTTAATGATTAAGGGCTTTGCCTGGAAACCTGGCCTTAAAACATTACGGATTACGCCCCAGGAACTGGGCCGTAGTTTTGAAGGCCGCGCTATCCCCCATTACCTCAAACACGACATGGTGAGCGCTGCCTGGAGCCTGGAAGCCAATCGCCGCTGTCAGCAGGATCTGATTCCAACCTACCATCGTGAAGATGACCGGATTCTGCAGGAAAATCTGGTGGATTACAATCATTTACGGATTGAAGGCCACATGTACCGCAAAAAGGAGGAAGTGCTTAAAGAACTCGAAAAGCTCCGCTCCACTTACAACCTCCCCTTTAAAATCAAGTGCCTGGAACTTGGCACTGTTCCGGAAGTCGGCAGCAACGGCTGCAGTATTGGCGCTTTGCGCATCCTGTACGAAATTACCCGCCTTGACCTCCTCTGCTTTATTGAAGATAAAATTCGTTTCTTAAACAGCATTGTGGCGGATGACCTGGAATTCGACACACCGGAGGAAGAGCAGGAGGAACGTGAAAAAGAACGTCTTCCAACACTGATAGAAGCCTCCAAAAAACTGGATTACACCGAGGTGATCGATTTTGGCCGTAACCGGGTATTTACGGTTCAAAAACGTAAAGCTCAACAGCAGGGTTCGCTGAATCTGCTCATAAAAACCAGGGACGTCTCTCCGGAAGCTATGGACCCTGGCATTACAGAGTTTACCATCGATCAGCCCGGGTCCTTTTCGGAACGATCGGTGATCTTTGAGCCGACCGACACTACAGTACCCTATGTCGGCAGGAAGCAGAGCCGCTTTGCAAAGGATTTTGATGACTCAGAGCTTGACAAGACCAAGGTTCCTCTCGGCATCAAGGAAATAGTCAATAGACAACCGGCAACTCCCATAATCAGCAAGGATGAGCCTTTTGAAAAACGCTTTGCCCCCAAGGCCGAAGCTGTCAAGAAAGAGATTCCCGTGGAAGAAGACAGTACCTCCTTTACGATAAAAGCGCGGGATATCGCCTTTGCCTTTCCCAAAACTCCGATCACGGACTATGTAAAATACGCCAAGGATGAACTCGGCGACCGGCTACTCAGCGAACTGGTCGGCAACCTGGTGAAACTGCTGGAAGAACTGCCCGAAGAGGCGCATCTTTTTGATAGCGACTCGGTGCAAAAAACATATGCCGTCATAAAGGACAAGGCCCTGGCCCTGAAAGACATTGTTGAAGAGCTTCTCGGCAGTCAGGATTATGCCCCCAAGGGAGTTGAGTATGCCCTGATTGCCGAACTCCTTGAGCTTGCCGATGCCTGTATCGATATGCGGCTGGGCAAAATTGTTGAACTGCACAACAATGAATGGGATGCGGCTGAAAACGCCGGTATTTTAGCTGATTATATCAAGAAGCATCCGACGATTCATCATTGCGGCGGTGTCCATATCGGTGGCAC
>JADFWI010000612.1 GCA_015222985.1 Pseudomonadota bacterium
CACCCACGCAGTGATATCAGTTGAAAGCACTGGTATCAGACTCACGGAAAACCTCTTGGAGGCCTTGTTTTCTCAAAGGGGTTTTGAAAAGAAGTACCTTATTTCCAGAGACCAGGACTTTTACGAACAGTTTTGGAAAATAGAGGAATATTTCTCAAGAGACCTTGAACGACTTGGAAGCCTCATCGATTCGTCTGAAAAAAGGAAATTATTCGCCCAGGCAAAAGAAATGCATGGTCGCTACATTTCTATTGTCAAGAAAGAATTTGGTTTCACGACCGAAGGTCAGAGTTATTCCTATGAAGAACTTCAAGATGAAAAGGAAAGAACTGTTGATGGGATTAACAGGAGGCTGAGAGAGATTATTCAAATGGCCAGAATGGACAGAGACAAGAAATTGCAGGCCTCAAGCCGGATTAGTTCCCGGGTGTCAAGAGTCACGGCCATTACCGCGGCGATAGTCATTGTGATGGGAATTGTCATATCTTTTCTTAACACAAGGAGCATAAATAGTCCTATTCACCTTTTGCGAGAGAAGACCAAGGAAATATCGAAGGGGAAATTCGAAGAGTTGCCCAATATTTCTTCACCCCCGGAAATCAAGGAACTGGTCGACGCGTTTAACTTGATGTGCGAGCGGCTCAAGGAACTGGATGAGATGAAGGCTGATTTCATAAGTCATGTATCTCACGAACTCAGGACACCATTAACTGCCATCAAAGAGGCCTCCAGCATGTTGTTGGAAGGCGTGTTTTTGAGTACGCCGCAAAAGCAGAATTCCCTCTTGACGATTATAAGGGAGGAGTGTGAAAGACTCATAAAATCCGTCAACAATATTCTGGATCTGTCGTGCATGGAAACAAAGATGATGGATTATTACTTCAGGCAATATCGGCTTGTTCCGGTAATAGAGGAGGTCGCCCTGAAGTTCACGCCTATTGCCATCAGAAACAAGATCAGCCTTGATTTAAAGCTTTCTCATGATCTGTCTCCGGTTAAGATGGACGAGAACAGGATTGTGCAGGTCATAGAAAACCTGTTGGGAAATGCCCTGAAATATACTTCAGAGGGAGGCAACGTCATTATTTCTGCTATACCTAAGAAAAATGAGAAGGAGTATGTCGAGGTCTCAATCTCAGATACCGGCCGCGGAATTCTTGAGGAGGACATGAAACAGATATTTGATAAGTTTAAGAGAATAGATGCGGGAAGGGAAACGGCCGGAGGAACGGGCCTGGGCCTTTCAATCGCAAAGCATATCATTGCAGCACATGGAGGCAGAATATGGGTGGAGAGCGAACCAGGAAAGGGAAGTACTTTTTTCTTTACCCTGCCTGTTGTATAGCCCTGCTCCTTGGGATTTGGGGATGTGCTACCTTTCCTGGATGGGCCAAAACGCCTTTGGCTAAAGGTGAAAGGCGTCTTGCGAGGGCGAAAACCCTTTATGCCAAGGGAGAATATGCGGCCTCTCTGAAAGAGACACATGAGGTATTAAGGATATATTATCAAACCCTGGGAAATAAAGCGCTCATGCAGGAGGGTTTGATTTACGCTTGTCCCAAGAATCCCGAGCAGGATTACCAGAGTTCCCTGAAGTCCTTTCGCAGGCTGATCAAGGAGTTTCCACGAAGCAAGGAAAGGGCACAGGCAGAGGTTTGGGTGACGCTTCTTCAAGAGATTGTGGACAAAGACATTATGTTTCAGCAAGAAATCCGAAACAAAGACAGTGGAATTGCTGAATTGACGAAACAAAACAGCCACCTGAAAATGACCCTCAAGAAAGAAAAGGCAAGGGTGAAGGAACTGGAAAGCCAGGTACAGAGACTAAAGGCCCAGGCGAAGATATCAGACGTTGAAGCAGAGAAACTCAAGGAGCAGTTGTTGAGGCTAAAGGAGATCGACCTGGGGATAGAGGAAAAGAAGAGTCAGGCAAAATGAACAATGTGAGGGAATGAAGATGGATAAAATCTTGGTCTTAGATGATGATCAAAACCTCCTTCAGGTCATAAAGATGAGACTGGAAGCCAACGACTATCAGGTTGCCACTGCTATTCAGGCGGAAGATGCAGTGGAGATAGCGAAGACGAAAGGGATTGATCTGGCCCTGGTAGACCTTAAACTTGCTGGGAAAAATGGCATTGAGGTCATGGAGGAGCTTCATCAAATAAATCCCGAGATACCCATTATAATCCTCACTGCCTACGGAACGATCAAGAGTGCGGTTGAGGCTATGAAAAGAGGGGCGTATAGCTATTTAAGCAAGCCTTTTGACTATCATGATCTCCTGCTGCAAATAAAAAACGGGTTGGAAAAGAGTCGGCTCTCAAAAGAGGTTTCGAGGCTCAGGAATATGGTAGAGGGGACATATAGCTTCAAGAATGTCATTGGCAAAAGCGAAAAGATAAGAAAGGTGTTGGCGGAGGTGGCGCTCGCGGCTGAGAGTGAGTCGAGCGTCTATATCGAAGGGGAAAGCGGCACGGGCAAGGGGTTGATTGCCAAGACCCTGCATGTCGCAAGCTCAAGAAAAGATGGTCCCTTTATTGCTATCAATTGTGCCACTATCCCTGAAAATCTGCTGGAAAGCGAGCTCTTTGGTTATGAGAAAGGGGCATTTACCGGGGCCACGCGGAGCAAGAAGGGATTCTTTCTCCAGGCCCACAAAGGCACCCTTTTTCTCGATGAAATATCAGAAATGCCTGCATTCATGCAAGCCAAGCTGCTCCGGGCATTGGAGGAAAAGGAATTTTATGCCTTGGGGGGAGAAAAACCTGTAAAAGTGGATACAAGAGTCATAGCGGCTTCCAACAAGAAAATGAAGGAACAGGTAAAGATGGGCCGCTTTCGAGAAGACCTCTTTTATCGAATACACGTTATTCCCATTGAACTTCCTCCCCTGAGACAAAGAAAAGAAGATATACCACTCTTGGCGGAATATGCTTTACAGAAAATCACCAGCGAGAATAAGAAGCCCATAAGAGGTTTTTCTCCAGGTGTGGTGCAAAAACTGATGTCGTACTCCTGGCCAGGCAACGTAAGGGAGTTGGAAAATACTGTTGAATGTGCGGTTGCCATGGCGAGACACGATGTCATCACAGAAGACCTGATCCTTCCCACACATATGACCGAAGAGGACCAAGCAGGTTCTTCCAAAGAGACAAAACAGGGTTTTGAGAAGAACTACGCTATTGATATGACCGAAGGGGACCGAGTAAGGTCTTTCAAAGAGGCAAAACAGGGTTTTGAGAAGAACTACGTTATGGAATTAATGGAGCTGACCAATGGCAATATCAGCAGGGCAGCAAAACTGGCAGGGAAATACCGGGCTGATTTCTATGATATCCTAAGAAAATATGATCTGAATCCAGAGGATTTCAGAAACAAATAGGGTAGGGACTCCCCCGCAGGAAAATCCCTTCACGCAGAAAAGCAAATTCCGTATGCATTTCCCTTCATTCGAAGTATCCGGCTGAACCAATCCCAATCTAACATAGGCCCCAGGAGCAAAATAAAATCCGCTTCCGTGGATCTCCGTGCAAAAGCTGCCAGTTCCGGAATGCACGAAAAACAATGCATTCTCAAAGGGTTACTATCTAGTATCCAGTGGATCATATTGAATAATCAGCTAACCGTCTCCACTTAACCGTCAAAGACGAGTTTTGCGTTTTGGGTTGGCACATGGCTTGCTGTATGGAACTCGAACATCAATATATTGAGATAATGCACGATCATCACACCACATATTGGTGGTGTCTCCGTTAATGTGCGTGAGTAATCCGTACGTTGTGAACCTTCGAATATTTTGCAATTGAAAGATGAAATCTCGATTTGCTCGCTTGCTGCCTAGACGTTTGGTAGTTCTTGTTGCCCTGATTCTTGTCATTGTTCCAGGCATCCCAAACACCTATTCGGCTCAGATAACGCTCGCCTGGTCGCCTAACGATGAACCAGACGTCGCAGGATACAGGCTTTTCTGCCGACAGGAGAGTCAAAGTTACAATTACGGCGTTCCTATCTGGGAAGGCACTGCAACAACCTGCACCATTGCCGACCTGGATAACGATACCAAATACTGTTTTGTGGTGAAGGCCTTTGATTCCTCACAAAATGAAAGCGGCGACTCGAATGAATCGTGTTGGGAGTACTCGCCTCCAGCGCTTGAAAGCTTGTCTATCACCGGCCCGGATTCGGTTAACGAGAGCAGCACAGCCAGCTACACGGCAACTGCCACATTCAGTGATGGGAGCGTCATGCCAGCCACGAATAGTGCCATCTGGACTCTAACTCCCTCCATCTACGCTGACTTCCCTGACAACAACAACGTGCTGACGACCTTTGCAGTGCCCAGTGACCAGATCGTCACCATCAGGGCAGAATTCACTTTCGGGCACGTTACAAAAGCTGACACAATGGATGTGACGATCATAAACAATAGAGGCGAGGATGACAGCAACGATGACGGAATGCCTGATACTTGGGAAATTACCCACTTTGGTGACCTTTCTCATGACGGCACAGCGGACAGCGATAGTGACGGCTTGACAGATCTGGAAGAATTTCAAAATGAGACCGATCCCAACAATCGTGACACCGATGGCGACGGACTGCCTGACGGTTGGGAAATCGATTACGACTTGGATCCTAATGATCCAAACGATGCTTCATACGATTCGGATAACGACGGTTACACAAGCTTAGAAGAATACTGTTCTGGCACGGACCCCAATAATGCCGCTTCCCACCCCTTGCCTCCGATCAACGCGGATCTGGATGAAGACGGGGATGTTGACGATGATGACATGGTCCTCTTTGCTTTGCAGTTTGGCAGAACCTATTGTTGTGGCGACTGCGGGGCAGACCTTGATGAAGACGGTGATGTGGATAGTTCCGATCTTGCCCTGTTTGTCGAGGAACTGGCTGGATTCCATTTCCTGGCAGAGGCGTGTACAGGGGACTTTGATGAAGACGGTGACGTGGACGGATTCGATCTGGCTGTCTTTTCCGAGGCCTATGGCCGCCCTGATTGCGATCTGGGAGAACCATGTGAAGGAAACTTCGATAACGACAATAATGTGGACTTGGTCGACCTTGGGGCCTTTATCCGCCATTTCGGCAGGGACAGTTGCCCATAAGGCTCACGTCTTGAGTACCCATTGGCCTTCTGTATGCATTT
Source organism: Pseudomonadota bacterium (assembly GCA_015222985.1). Classification (GTDB taxonomy): domain Bacteria; phylum Desulfobacterota; class Desulfobacteria; order Desulfobacterales. The sequence goes on from JADFWI010000612.1 coordinate 5,171, forward strand.
CCCTTCATTCGAAGTATCCGCCTGAACTAATCTCAAGCTCATATCTGCTTCAGGTGTGAAAAAACTGCCGCTTCCACAAGTCACCGAGAAAAAATTGCCACCTCCAGGACGTACGAAAAATAATGGATTCTCAAAGGGTTACCCTCTGATGCCCAGCGTATCCTATTGAATTAGCAGCTAATTATCTCGCCTTAACCGTTAAAGAAGGGTTTTGCGTTTTAAGTTGGCACATGGCTTGCTATGTGGTAATGGAACAACAATATATTGAGATAATGCACGATCATCACACTACATATTGGGGGTGTTTCCGTAAACGTGCGTGAGTAATCCGTTCGTTGTAAACCTCGTGTTTTAGTTATATTTTTTCCCGTTCCGGCCAATTCAGATCGGATGTTTTGCAGTTAAAAGATGAAATCTCGATTTGCCCGCTTATTGCCAAGGCGTTTGGTAGTTCTTGTTGCCCTAATTCTTGTCATTCTTCCTGGCATCCCAAAC
>JADFWI010000117.1 GCA_015222985.1 Pseudomonadota bacterium
ATACCAGATCAGGGGTATTCCAACAGCAGTGTTTATAAGACAAGGCGTTGAAGATATGAAACTAAGGGCCATAGGCTTTGTGGAAAAAGACGAGTTTCTCAAGAGATTAAGAGTGTTGCTTGAAAAAACACCTTCCAGCCAAGAATAGCTTATTTCCCTTCTAACCTTTGCACGAAGCTCATTTTTAAGTTGTTTTAGAACATAGTTCCCCTCTTCCTATGTGAACCCTCCTTCTTCAATACTTACTTACGCCTGACTCCATTCATTGGCGGAGGGGGCGGGCTAGGCGACTTTGCGGAATTTCGGATAGGCAAAGAAGAGCACCGTGGCAAAGAGACAGAGAAGCAGACCGCCGATCTCAAGAGAATCAGCAGTGCCGATACGCTCTGCGATTGCCCCAAAGGGGACGGCGCTCAGGGGCATGATGCCAAATGTCATCATGGCCATGCTCACAATGCGTCCGCGCATTTCGTCTGAGGAATATAACTGCATGAGGGTCATATTGAGCGACATGAAAACCGCACTCATGAACCCTACCAGAAACAAGGAAGGTAGCGCCGAGTTATAGGAGAGGCATCGGGAGAAGATCACCACTGACAGCCCCCAGGCGAAGCCATTGGCCACGAGAAAGGCTCCCCGCCGTTTCAATTGGCGAATGGAAGCGAGGATCAGGGCGCCGGTAAGAGATCCAATTCCCATAGCCATCATCAACAGGCCCAGCCCATCTGCCTGGGCATTCAAGGCTTCTCTGGCCCATGCCGGTACCAATGCAATGTAAGGGAACCCGAAAAGGGCGGGCACAAAACACATAATCACCAGTCCCAGAAGGGTGGGATCCCCTTTCGCATATTTAAACCCATCGAGGATATCGGCGGCAACACTTTTGCCTTTTCTGACGGCAGGTGGCCTCGCTGTCCGGATAATGGCCGTTAGGAAGGCGGAAGCGGCATAGACGCAGCCAATCAAATAGAACACCCTGGCAGTGTCGAGATATATGATCAGTAACCCCGCCAGAGCCGGTCCAGCAACCCGGCTCAGGTTCATCCCGGCACTACTCAGGGAGATGGCGTTCATAAGGTCTTTTCCCGGGACAATATCCGATATGATCGATTGTCTGCTGGGCATGTTAAAGGCGGCCAGGGTGCCATTGACGAATCCAATTACGATAAGATGCCAGAAGTGGATCAGTCCCGTGATGTCCAATGTGGCCAAGAGGAACGTCATGATGGCATTTCCGCTTTGGCCCATGATGATCATTTGCTTTCGGGCGACGCGGTCTGCCAGTACACCTCCCAACAGGGAGGCAAAGGTGAGGGGCAGGGCAAAGGACACCATTACCAGAGACAGAGCGAAAGGCGAGTCGTCTGTAAGCCGAAGGATAAGCCAACCCCTGGTGATTTGTTGCATGGTTAACGCCATGAATGAAGTGGCTGTTCCAAGCCACAACCAGCGGAAATTCCGATATTGAAAGGAATGAAAGGCGGGGAATCGCTTCCAGAGGTGACGGCGCTCCGTACTCCCGTCTGCATCTTCTTTGTGTCCCTGGGGTGTCGGGAAAATCGGTGGATCCAAAATATTTCCTCAATTATAGATTATCTAAGCCGCTCCGATCAAGAGGAAGCGGAAACGCCTCACATGAACCCGAATACTTAAAATATAAACCTTCCAAATGGGCAGGAAAAGTATCTTGGGTATTATTACCATAAGGCGAGACAGTTCACATGTCAAATATTTCAAAGCCTGGAGAAAATCCAAAACAAGGAGCGTTGCAGACTCGCTCTGTCTCCGTGTAAAAGGGGGAATATAGGATTTCTCCTCTCACATTTCGGGTTGACTGTCAGGAGATGGCAGGATAGCCTCTGGGTTAACAAGAGACAATGTGAAGCATGAAAAGGACATGAAACCCACTGAAGAACAACAGGCCATACTGGATTGCAGCGGAAGGATCCTCCTGATCAACGCAAGGGCGGGAACCGGGAAGACTACCACCCTCCAGATGATCGCCTCCGCACATCCCGATCTAAAGATCCTATACCTGGTCTACAACCGAAAAGCCAAAGAAGAGGTATATGGAAAGTTCCCGAGGAATGTGGAAATCCGAACTGTCCATTCCCTGGCCTTCTCATGGAATATTGGCCGGTGGAAGGATCAGGTGGGGGCCTTTACGATTGCTGACATGCTCCCCTCCTTCAAGGAGCAAAAAAATGCCCAGCAGCTCGCCGCTTTAAGCCATGACTTACTTGAATTTTTCATGAATTCGCCGTTCCCAAAAGTCGAGCAGGCCATGGAGGTGTTTCAACGAGAGCATCTGAGTCATGTCACCGATGAAGTGAAAAAGTCCATTCAAGGCGAACGGAACCGGATCATTCAGGCCAGCAGGGAGATCCTGGGCCAATGGTACCGGCAGGAAAAACCTTGTCCCCATGACTTCTATTTGAAGCTCTTTCATAAGGAAGGGCGTTTCTACAGGGGCCTCAACAGCTTTGACATGGTACTGGTGGACGAGGGCCAAGACCTCTCCCCCATCATGCTGGATGCCCTGAAGCACTGCCGAAAGCGGATCATCATCGTAGGCGACACCCACCAGCAGATCTACAGTTTCCGCTATGCCATCGATGCCATGAAGCGGTTCTCCTTTGACGAGGAACGGGATCTCACCATGAGCTTCCGTTTTGGGAAGAAGATTGCAGACCTCGCCTCTGCATTCATCCGTGAGGCTAAGGAGGATAAAGGTTTCAGGATAAAGGGAAACCCCGGAAAATCATCGAAGGTGGCCTTCTACACACACCCCGCGCGCCCTAAGACCGGTGGACGATGTGCCATCTTGAGCAGAACAAACCTGGCACTCTTTGAAAAGGCTCTTAGCCTTCGATCAAGAGGGATCCCTTTCTCCCTGGAGGGGAACATTGGCACAATCTTCGGCCGGATATTGGATGTGCACTGGCTGTCAAAAGAGAAGCATGAAAAAATCCGGGACCCATTCATTCAGTCTTTTAAGAGTCTGGAGTCTCTGGAAATATTCGCCAGGGACCTGGATGCCTTCCAGCTGACCAGCATGGCAAAGGTGATCAGGGAATACGCCCACGTCCTGCCGGATGCAGTCTATGACATGATGAAAATCTCGAAAACTGCGGCGGAGACGTCGAACGGCCAGTGCATAATCCTGTCCACGGTCCACGGGGCAAAGGGGCAGGAATATGGCCAGGTATATATCGATCCAGATGTTGCAGCCTCCCTTTCGAGACCTGGTGGGTCATCGGCCAGCGAACTCGGAGATGAGGCAAACATCGCCTATGTGGGGTTCACTCGGGCGACCAGGGAGCTTTATCTCCCTCCGGGCTTTAAAGGCATTCTCACCCCTGAATGGCAGGCGACCATTAGGCAGTATGAACCAATCCAGAGTCCCAAGGCATCCCAAGCCCATCGGAACAGAAACGTTCGGGGAGCATTCCGTGGTTTTTCAGATACTCAATCCGGCCAATTGACTACCGAGGCTCCACAGCCTCAGGTGCCACGTGAAAAACCTTTCAAGATCGGGGACAGGGTACGTACCAGCCACGGTATAGGGGCCGTCGTAGAGGTCGATGACGAGAAATATCTCGTGGATCTGGATGGTCAAGCAGCCCGGCTTTGGGAGAAGGCATGGGGACTGAGAAAGACCTGAACCCGTATTTTTCACGCAAGCGTGGGTCCAGCGGAAAATCTTACACATCCCCTGCCCTGCAAATACTTATTTTCTTATACCTGCCACCCTCACTATCGGGGAATTCCAGTGAATTTCTTCATCACTTGTAAGATAGAGGTGGGTTCTGATGATAAAACTAAGAAGGTCTGATTTTTCATTGACGAGCTTCCGAAGCCACTGCTGGCTTCCCTTTACCGCAGTACCTTGAGGAATACGTGGCACGGTTTATTCCCGTATCATGCACATGAAGAAAAAGCTACGATTGAGCACCTGCCTGCCGCTTGCCCGCCGTTATTTTGGCGGTCTGGCCTGAATTCTCTGGTGAGGGAGTGATTGTGGCAAGAATAAAGATTCGAGCCGCACATTCAGATAAACGTAGAGTTAATCCTTTGCTTGACGAATGATTTGTGCTGAGCGACTCGCCGAATAAAATGCCCATCAATGGGCTGAGGAGAGGTGCGTTCAAATTAAGCTATATTTTCTATCTTATTGATATTACTATAATTG
>JADFWI010000118.1 GCA_015222985.1 Pseudomonadota bacterium
ATTGTGGTCATTCCCATTTCTTGTTGAATACTTTTCAACTCATCTGCGATTGTCTCTTTGCTAAGAGCGTCCAGGTTGCTCATGGGCTCATCCATGAGAAGTATTTTTGGCTCGGTGACAAGTGCCCTGATCAAAGCAACCCTTTGTTTCTGTCCTCCGCTCAACTGGTGGGGAAATTTATCCTTTTCTCTTTCGATGCCTACCCTGCTCAAATAGTAACCAAGCCGCTGATTTATTTTGTTTTCTTCAACCTTCTTGACCCTGAGGCCATAAGCCATATTGTCAAAAACGGTTAGATGGGGAAAGAGAGCATAGTCCTGAAAGACAAAACCAATCCTTCTTTTCTCCGGAGGAAGGCCGCTCACATTCCTGTCCCCAATCAAAACATCTCCTTTATCCTGTCTGACCAAGCCCGCTATTATAGAAAGAATGGTTGTCTTGCCACTACCGCTTGGTCCCAACAGCACATGAAATTCCCCCGTATTGACCTCCAGGTTTAGATCCTTAAGTACTGGCCGGCCGTTATAACTTTTCAGAATGTCTTTAAGTACGATCCCCACGTTTGACCCTTTGTTTTGGCAGAAACGATTATCATAGCAAAATTTGTCTTTTAAACCTCGATTTGAATGTTAACAACAAGGTGAAGGAAAATACGGTTAGAAGCAGAGCAATAGCAATCGAGGAAGTGAGCTCACCTGACATGACATCCTGGTAAATGGCAACGGTCATTGTTTCGGTTCTAAAGGGGATGCAGCCGGCCACCATGGAAGTGGCGCCGAATTCTCCCAAGGCCCTTGCCCATGTCATGACCATACCGGCACAGATGCCGTTTTTGGCCAGTGGCAGGAGGACATGCTTAAATGTATAGAATTTTGATGCCCCCAGGGTTAAAGAAGCATTGCTTACATTTATATTTATCGATTCAAATGCTACCCTCGTTGATTTTATTAAAAACGGGATTGAAACAAAAAGTTGTGCAATGATGATCCCCTTTTTAGAAAATATTATCGAAATGCCGTAATTGCTCAAGGTGCTCCCAACTATGCTGTTTTGTCCCAAAAGGATGAGCAGGGCCAGGCCAGCAACCAGAGGGGGCATGGAAATAGGCAGATCAACCAGTGTGTCTAGTATCTCCTTGCCCCGAAACTCTTTCATTGCCAGTAAATAGGCCACGGGTATTCCCAAGCACAATGCCAGCAGGACTACTATTAGCGATGTTTCAAGACTTATAACTACGGCTGACAGAACCGCCGTAGATCTGAACTGGTTTACCAGTTCTCCAACCGATGTTGCGCTAAACAGCGCAATCATAGGCAGCATGATCAGGGACACAAAAACCCCTGCCATGAGCGACATCGCCAGATCAAAGGAAACCCCTTTCATCTATTCTACCACCTCAAATCCATACTTTTTGAAGATTCTTTTCGCTTCTGGGCTTAAGATATAGCGGACATATTGAGACGTCCCCTCTGTAGCTTTGACCATTTGGCAAACCGGAATAATATTAACGGCGTTATATTGCTCGGGGATCTCAATAAGCCTTACCTTTCCGGACTGAAGGGCATCTGCCTTCCAGGCAATCGAGGCATCAGCGTTATTTCCCTCAATCCATAGCACTAATTGTTTTACTGTTACGCCCCTGGCTATTACATTCATCTTTGATTTTTCGAGTGCTGCTTCTTTAAATATTGCAGCAGAAGCCTCTCCTATGGCGCTCGCTTTGACGTCGCCCAACACAATTCGGTTATTCTCGTCAACAAAGTCTTTAAGTGAATTTATTTTGCTATTCCCCTTGGGCGTGATGATGACAGGCGTATGATAGGCAACCGGCGCGTAATCCGTTATGTAGCCTTTTTTCTTTAAGATTTTTGCCCACCTCTCGCTACCCGGAACAAAGACGTCAGGCGTTTGCCCGACCAGTATTTTATTGCCCAGTCTTCCGCTTCCTTCATAATCGTAGATCACGCTTACGGCAAATTGTTCTTCGAATCTCTCGCCTATCTCATTCAACGGCAGCCGCATTCCAGCTCCGGCAAACACAAGGAGTTCCCTGGGTTCTGCCTGAGCCAGAGAAACAGACCCAATGAGGCAAGCGAACAATACTGGAAACACTATCCCAATGTTCTTCATTTTTATGATGATTGAAAACATAGCCTTTCCAAGCCCAAAATCTTGCTGGCTCCGGCAACTGTTGTGCCGTAAAGATATAGTGGCCGCTGGTATTTCTCTGAGAGAGAAATCAACTGAGACAGGCCGTCATTTACTACTGTTGAGCCTGTCGCCAAAATAACATCACAGGTTCTAAAAAGCTCTTTCGCCATTTTTCTGCCATCCCAGACAAGCACCTCATATTTTATTTTATTAATATTATCTTTATCTAAGTCTGTTACTTTGATATTTTGAGTCGGTAATCTTTTAGCAAAATTATCTATTATGGCTGGCTGGAATCCGA
>JADFWI010000613.1 GCA_015222985.1 Pseudomonadota bacterium
CTTAAAGAAATCGTACATAAAGCTGCATCTCTGCAAATCCAGGATCGTGCCAGGCATGCTATTACCTCTGTGGTAAAGGCCTTAGACGAACTGCTCCAGGAGTCTGAATGAGTACTTTATCACGTCTTGACTCCCAGGTCGCGACAGCCTTTTATGGGCAGTTCCCCGAACTGAGGGAAGCCCAACAGGCGGTTATTGAGCCTCTCTTGTCTGGTCAAAACGTAGTTCTGACTTCCGGAACGGGTTCAGGCAAAACTGAGGCTGTTATGGCTCCTTTGGTGAGCAAACACTGGAGACAGGCTGCCCGATCTGGCGATTTGTTTCTCATTTACATTGCTCCTACTAAGGCTCTCGTGAACGACTTGGAAAAACGATTGCATACGCCTTTGTCGACGATAGGGCTTCGCGTTGGGATCCGCCATGGTGACCGTGACGACTTGACAAACGGACCTGCACCACACGTTCTTATCACCACGCCGGAATCCCTTGATGTGCTATTGTTCCGAGGAGAGCTCGCGCTTCGATCCGTTCGCGCGGTGGTAGTTGATGAAGTTCATCTCCTCTACAATACCCAACGGGGTCTTCAGCTTTCGATCCTTCTTCGACGGTTACAACGGATTCTACCCGATGGGCTTCAGTGGGTCGCATTGTCCGCAACGGTCGGCGATTTATCCAATGTTCGGAATTTTCTTATGGGCAACGGCGAAGATGCCGATCTGTTAGCCTTTTCCGCCCATCGCACTATAGATGCGCAAATTCGGCACATCCGGAACACAGCAGACTTTCTTCCCCTTGTACGTAGGTTGACAAAGGGACGAGCCACGAAACTGCTCGTTTTCGCGAATTCGCGGCGCGAATGCGAACGCCTTACGGGAACGCTGCAACAAGACGAGTCGCTTCGGCACCTCGTTTTCGCTCATTACTCGTCTTTATCGCCTGAAGTTCGCGTTGATACGGAGCGTAAGTTCTCTTCAATGGGCACGGCGATCTGCGTCGCAACGAGCACGTTGGAATTGGGCATCGATATCGGCGACATCGATGCGGTTTTTCTCTGGGACGTTCCGGGTGGGGTGGATTCTTTCCTGCAACGGATTGGTCGTGGCAATCGTCGGTCGAACAAAACCAATGTCGTCTGTCTTGTTCCGGACAATAGTTCTGCCGTTGCCATTGATGCGCTGCGTTTCGCCGCACTTATCAATGCTGCCTCCAAAGGAGAACTCCCTGTCCGAGAACCTTACGATCTCTTCGGAGCAGTTGGCCAGCAATGCCTGAGCATCATCGCTTCCGACGGCGGACGCTTCACGAGAATCGCCGACCTCTGCGAGATTTTGGAGCATAAGCCTTATCTTTCGCGAGACGTCATTGAGGGGATTCTTGCGGCATTGGCCTCCAATGGTTTTCTGCAAAGGCATGGCTATAAGAATCGCTACGGTGCCGATGAGGAATTGCACAGGCTTGTGGATATGAAGTTAATCTATGGCAACTTCGGCATAGGCTCCCAAACGGTAGACCTTTTTCATGGAGCAAAGAATTTGGGCAAAGTCCCAGCGATGAATCTGCTCCGAGTTCGGGGAAGCACTTACGTGCGTTTCGCGGGCAAATACTGGCGAGTAAAGAAGGTGTCGTATGAAGGCATTTATCTTGAGCCTTCACAACCGACAGCGGAAGTGATCGATTTTTCCTATGGCGGCATTTCTTCAGTATCCGATCCCTACAACGCTGACTGCGTGTGGCGGTTGATTCATGCCAGTGACTTGCCGGCGGACTTGTTTACCAAGGATCTTCGGCACCAGATTGAGCATTTCAGATCCAACGTCCGGCGCTCCTGCTCCGAAGACCAGATACCTTACCTGCGGTCCTCAGACGGAATTCGGTACTATACTTTCGCCGGTTACCTCGTGAATCGCGCTGTCGGGCTATATGCAAAAAAGCCTGAATTCAAAGCCGACGATTTCTCGTTGCTTGTTCATTCGCCCATAGACTGGGCATCAATTCCCCATCACCCTTCTGGCTTTGAGGATATCTTCCATCTTCTATATGAAGCTTCGACAGCCCAAACTCTTTATCAAAAACAACTCCCCTTAGACCTACAAGAACGCGAATACCTTCAGGAGTGGCTAAAGGACACTACAATTCCGCATATTCTGGCACGATTGGTTGAAGCTGAAACCAAAGAAATCGATAACGAAACGGCGAGAAATGTGGGATGTTGATCGAAATTGGAGACCGAAATTTGGTACCAGACAAATTATATTCATTGTTCATCATTGTTCATTGCAACTCTCTCTTCCCAACTGGCTAAATCTTAAGCGTTTTTTGGAATGACAGCTTGGGCAGAGCCACCGTCCTTTGCAGCTAAATGCCAGGAGATATTTATGGCGGCAGTCTGGATTTGTGCACCGGACCCTGGCGAAGCCTTCCTTCATGTCTCCGCATTCCAGGTAGTCATGTACTACATCGTCCACGACGGCACGAAAGAAGCCGTACTGTTTTCATAGCTCTCGTCATAGTTTGCCTTAAACTCTGGGGCATGTGGGTCCAAGGTGGCAAATATGTAAGCCCTAAAGAATGGCGGAAGACGCATAGAGGCAGATAACCATGGATGATGAAACAGTAAAGCACCTATGGACTTTAAGAGAGGTCAACAAGGGTCTTATATTGTGACTCAAGACCGCCCTTTTCATGATGGAGGGATGGGATGAACTTTCACCAGGAAAACGGCAATCCATGTTTGAATCTTTACAACGGCTTATCTCCCAGAGTAATAAGGTATATGGAACAGAACCAACAAAG
>JADFWI010000614.1 GCA_015222985.1 Pseudomonadota bacterium
AATAGAGGGGTCATTTTCCATATACCCCTGGATCACCCTCATGATCTCAGGCCTGTTATTCACATTAATTATTTTGAGTACAAAGTAGATGTTCCTGGGGCGGGATCCAAAGGCCTGCCGGTAGGCTTCCAAAAGGGCTATCGGATTTTTGCGTTCGGGCACGCTAAGTACATCCATTATGGAGCAAAACAGGAATCCTTCCTCAGGCAGGCCCAGCTCTCTACGCCCGATCTCCTCCGGGACTGACAAGTTGATGCAATGGGGGATGCGGAGTACAGGGACGTGGGACTTCTGGCTTATAGCCTTCTGGCAGAAATTTGAAGGTACCCAAACTTCATCCAGAAGCTCCAACGAACCCTGCCACTCATCTGGAAACTCCGGAAGCTCCCAGGCCCAATAACCTATATTATAATGTTCTTCAAAAAAGCCGTACCCTAACTCATTGCGAGCAATAGGCATCTGGTCAGCATTGATGTGAAACAGGTTAATGCCAAACTCCTGTTGGCACCCAAAGTTCTCGGCAATTTTTTCCTCCATTCGCGAAACGTTACCGGTCCTGAAGTCAATGGCAGAAACTTTGATCCCGCATGCCTTGGCCGCACGCAAGGTGGAACGAGCAGATTCTCCTACTCCACTTTCTGCCTGGAGGTATCCTACGACGTTCAGGCCCTTGACCCATTCGTTTGATGGCCGGGGGTTAGCTTTGATCTCGGTATCAATAGAACCACGGGTCTCAAACGCCTGCCGGATCAACCAGGCATGAAGTCTGTGTCGGGTCTCATATTTGACAAACCGTCTTGCAACACCCCTGAAATTCCAAGCTACCCTGTAAAGGCGGTTCAGTGCAAACCTGCACAGTCTTCTGACTAGTCCCTCACGGCCCGTCGCTGATACGTGTTTCTTAACCTTCATCTTTTCCAGGGCTTCACATACGGGCTCCGTAAAAGTCTCGGGTATCTGGGCCTGATCGGCCGCATTTGCCACAAACCAGTGAGCATAATCCAAGCTGTGGACTCCAAATACGTCTGGAAAAGCGTATTGGATATCCGGACGGATCGAGTAGAGCTTGTACATGAGACGAGTAACCAGGGGTGAGCTTCTTCCTGCAATGACTGCAGGTGAGTTGATGTACTGTTTGAAAGCCTGAGTTCCAACAAGGCCAAGCATGTCCTCCATTCGGTCATCAAGCTCATCCCTGACCTCACGATAGACATTACGGGCAATATCAGGAATCACTATGCCGTCGGGAAATCGTCCAAAAGCATAACCGAGCCGGGACGTCTCATTAGCGCCGTTCTCCTCCAGCTCCCGGACATAAGACTTCACCAATTCCCGCACTACGCTCTGGAGAGTGTCCATTGTAAATCGGTCCTGGTGCTTGCTGAATGTCTTTCCATCTACACTGATGCCGGAATAGTGAAAAAAAACCAGAGGATGGCCATTTACAGAATATCCGCTCGGGGTCCTCACTACCTTGCGGTGTTTGATGTTCCAGTAGGCCACATTCCACCCAGGATGGCGATGAATATGGACACCTTCGTACATACCCGGTACCATATCCATCCACTTCTGGTCTACGAACAGGCCCCGTGGAATGTCTACAATGCAGTCGCGGAGCAGTTTGGACTGCCACCACGTGACCATTTTTTGGGTCTCTTCTGATCTCTTCAGTCCGACGTATCCCAGATTGTATGTTCCGCTCTGCAGGATGGCTAGCTCATTCGGGTGATGCCCATCATCCAGCCAGTCGGTAAGATGCGGTGTCAAGAGGACGTTGTACTGGTCCAGCAACCCGAACATCTCACGTAGGCTGCTGTATATGCGAATGTCTGGGTCGAAGTATATGACCTTGTCGTAGTCGCCTCTATCAAAAAGAGTTGCAATAACGAATGGCTTAATAGCCGTGTTTAGCTCAAGCAGGGTATATTGAAAAATAAACTTGCTGATCTCCGGGATGGGCAATTCCTCGATCTGGATGATGTCAAATATTTCCCCAGACAGATCAAGACCCTCGGGACGGTCACAAAGACAAACTACCAGGTGTGTATCAGCAGGTGCATTAGCCCGCACGCTGGACATAAGAGTCCTGGCGAAATGCAAATAGTTCTTGGACACTATAGTAAAGACACAGGAACCAGGATTGCTTTTGCTAGTTGTCATTGCCATTTTTCAATAAAACTCGGCGCAATTTATTCAGTGTATTCTCGCTGCGTCGCCGGACTGATTGTACTGCCCTGCTTATCCATGCCAATCTGTCAGTTTGTCCCCGAATGGTCAGAATTTGGGCGGAGATCTCCTGTAATATCTTTAAGATGTCTTCTGCCAGAGAGTTGGAGTATTTATGGACCTTAGCTATCTCCTCCCTGAGAGAGTTGGCATAGCTTTGCGATTCGTCCAGAGCAGATTTAAGGGCCTCCCGTTCAGCCCTTGCATCTTTGTGGAGCTTGTCCATGTTCTCTCTCATTTTAATCAGCTTGTTTCTCATGTCCCACAGATTGTGCTGTAGCTTCTCAGCATCCCAATGGGGCCACCACTTTTCCAAAACCTTCAACACAGCCTGGTGCGTCCTTTTATCATCGTACCAGATGCCAGATCTGTCTGATTTTGATATCCTGTATGCAGCACTCACTTTGTCAAGATGTACAAAATCCGCAAGTTGTGACAACTGTATCCAGAAGTCCCAGTCTTCATGGAGCATTATGTTTTCGTCAAAACGACATCCTGATTGAAGGACCTGGTGCCTAAAAAGTGCCGCGTGCATGGGAATGTAGTTCTCGCTCAACAGCCGAAACCTGTCAAAGGGCTCATTGAAGATCTGCAGTCTCTCACTATTCCCATTGCTGTCCAGCCTGATACACTCCACGCCGGCATAGGCCAC
>JADFWI010000119.1 GCA_015222985.1 Pseudomonadota bacterium
ATCTGCTAAGCCTGATGGTTGTTAAACAGCCGTTTTATGGCTTCGGGATGAATGTTGTTCCAGGAGCACGGTTCGACGACCGGAAACTGCATATCTTGTGGATAAACTCAGGGCTCCTTAAGTGCATCATCGGTGTGGCAACCGCATTCACTGTAGGCAACCGTATTGGCGAGTACCGAACCGGTCAAAAGCTCTCTATAAGACTGGAACGTCCACTGGCGCTGCAAATCGACGGCAACTACGCCTGGGACGCCGATACGTTTGTTTTCACACTGCTGCCGAATGCAATGAAAATCAAATGTTAGGCCAACAGGTCGATTAGCTCCTCTGTCATCTCATCCCACGTCTTTAAGGTTTGCACATTTGCGGCAAAGCCATGTCTGGTAGTAATAAGGCTGCACACCTCTTCTTCAAGCGCCACATTAGAGGTTTCTCGCATTTCCCCGGTCCCATCGTCAGCAGGCAGGAGCGCTCCGGGTGTGTCAATCTGGGTAACGGATACTGTGACGCCGGAAGGATCGCCTTCTTCAAGAACAGCTCGGCTCTTCTTAAAACCGTCTGTGTTCATATTAGCGACATTGTGAGAAGTAACCCCTTGCTTTTGTCCAAACGCTCTCAAAGCGGACAAAGCTGAATTGGTTGGGTTTATCATGTGCCTTATCCTCCTTGTCATTTCATCATTTTAGCCCAAAGAAAAAGCCCATTCTCCTCTCGAAAGGATGGGCTCCAGTATTCAACTTGTCCACTGGTTGGGCAACCCCGCTATCCGCCTCTGGCGGACCGGTAGCTTTGCGTCCCACTCTTTCGAGAGGTTTGCCTTTTTCTCAACTTTTCTGTGTCGGTGTCTCTTATCGGTACGGAAGCAAAAAACCTGAAGATCTATTTTCGTAAGCAAATTAGAGGGATCTGATCAGCAACTCCAGGTCTTGGTTTGGCGGCTTAAACTTCACGCCGACTCCAAGCGTGCCGGTCCAGACGATTTCACCCGTGATCTTTATTGGTTTTGAGTTGTTGGCGTGCGAAAAGGTCAGAGTCATCTCCTGTCCAATGGAAAATGGCGTGCGGGTTTCAATAAAGGCCCCGCCGGCGCTGAGGTTGCGTATGAAATCTTTGAAAGTACGATCCCCGGCAGTGTAGTCTACGGCCATGTGGCAGTCTTTCCTGAGATGTTTCCTTTGGAGTCTGCGTGGCCAATCCTCCAGGATGCTCAAGAGGTCTTGCCTCTGGACATCAGACATGTTGCTGATCAATTCGGCTAGACGAGCCCTGACGGCGGGATCGTCCGACTGTTGGACGGGCTGTTTCATGTCATCAGTGTTTCAGTCAGGCCTCGCTGATGGTGTAGTTGCGCATGAAATGCTCGAGCGCAAAGTTCTGGCTTTGCTTCAGATTCCCAAATTTTACACCACGTCGTCTTGTTGACACAGACCCAAAAGGAAATTTGGCCATTTCCAAATCTGAAATGGTTTTGATCGGCAGGTTGCCCAGATAAAAACTGTGGTCGGCCGATACCAGGCTTAACTCAGATGACCCGTTAAACTGTTCATCGCCGGCAATATAGCGAAATGCAACCCCACCAGGGCTTATGTCTATGATTTCGCCGACTATGGTGGAATGAGGGGATGAAGTCCTGAGCAAGGCAACTCCATCGCCCTTGAGCTGGAGTCGTTTGTGTTTCCTTCGTTCAGCTAGCTCATTGTCGTCGATCATACCACATGCCCTCCTTGGAACTCTCTCAAAAATCAGTTTTGGCAACCTGATATGCAAGATCCATGCAAATTCTGAGCCACACTCCAAGAAAGGCGGATAGGGTGTGCATGGCGCCTTGTCCCTTGCCTGGTAGATCCAGAGTCGACACAAATGTGCCTCTTCTGGGAGAGAGGAGGGAACAAGATGTCCCCTCCTCTCTTGTTTTCATCTCTACTGAGCCGGATGGCTCGGTGCTTTCCTGGTGATGGATTTGATGACCTTGTCTTTGTCGAATTCTACGATCACCTGATCACCTGTGTTCTGGTCCTTGAGGTCCACATCCAAACCTGCAAGGGTTACAAGCTCGCCTGATTCAGCGAGCACCGTGACTTGGGCGGTTTCGGCGTTTATGGCAGTAATTGTCCCCTTCATCACGACCGTCTCCGGGGCCTTTTGTGCGTCTCCGGAAACAGCTACGCCGGCAAAAGAGATTGCAAACAGGACAACAACCAACATCGAAACGACTTTTGTTGATACCAGTCTTTTCATCATTTTCTTTTTCCTCCTTCCATGCATCCTGGTTTGTTCTTTCGTAAAAACACCTTCTGCCTCGAACTGTCAGCCTAGGAATACCACCTCCTTCCTCTCTCATCACCCCACTTCATTTC
>JADFWI010000120.1 GCA_015222985.1 Pseudomonadota bacterium
AAAGAGATCTACAATGCCATTGGTTTTTCTTGCTTCCAACTCAAAGACTACGACAAGGCCATTGAGAATCTCAGAATAGCTGTTGAACTGGACCCCCATTCTGCCGTAGATTACGCCAGCCTTGGCGCCAATTATCGCGAGAAGGGTGACACGAACCTGGCGATTGCTATGTATGAAAAGGCCCTGGCATTGGATCCAAGCATTGCATCTGCAAGGGAGAACCTGGAAAGACTGAAAAACAAACCATGAGTAGACAAGACCTTTCGTCGTTGAAAAATGAACTGTGTTACGAATTCAAAGATATCGGGTTTCTTCAAGAAGCCATGCAGCACAGTTCCTATGTGAACGAGCAGCGCGACCCTGCTCTGAAGGACAATGAACGTCTCGAGTTCTTAGGAGATGCGGTGCTCGATCTTGTGATCACGCATATTTTGATGGATCATTTTCCAGAAACCCGTGAAGGCGACCTCTCCAGGATGAGGGCCACCATTGTTAACGAGTCGCAACTGGCTATCGTGGCGCAAGAGCTAAAGCTAGGCGAGTACATGCTCTTGGGCAAAGGTGAGGCCTTAAGCCATGGACAAGAGAAAAACTCGATCCTTGCTGATGCCCTTGAGGCAGTGATTGCGGCCGTATATCTTGACAGGGGTCTGCAGGCCGCTTTTGAGGTCATTGAAAGACAGTTTTCTCAGATCATCTCGCATGTTGGAGAAAGGGTGGCGGCCGAAGATTTCAAGAGCCAACTTCAAGAGCTTGTGCAGGGTCGATTTAAGACCATACCTCATTATGAAGTGGTAGCCGAAAGCGGCCCCGACCATGACAAGACCTTCGAGGTTCGTCTGGACGTCCGCCCTTCTCTGACAACTTATGGGGCAGGTAAAAGCAAAAAGTCAGCCGAGCAAGCCGCTGCCAGCGCAGCCCTTGAAAAGCTTCAAGAAAAAGTCGAGTGATCTACACTCTGAACGGTCATAATTGGAGCTCTGCAATCGTTTGTTCAATACAATCTGGGGCTGCCACGGTCCGTTGGAGGACCGCTACGCTTTAGGTTAGAGGCAAAAGAAAGCGGTTTTTTGCTTGCCTCCAACCCCTAACCTCCAACCTTAAGTTTTTTGATACAACGGACTACGGGCGACGTGCTCTTAAGAAACGCAGTTTATGGCCGTGGACGGAAATGAGTCCCAAGCCTTTTATCATCCCCATCTTTATCCCCCACATGGGTTGTCCCCACCGGTGTGTCTTCTGCAATCAAACCTCCATTACGGGTCGCACGGATCAAACCCTCTCGCCGGAGCAGGTCCGAGCAAGGATAACGGAGTTCCTTGGCTTTAAAGGGGGGCGCCGGAGTCCGGTGGAGGTGGCTTTTTACGGGGGCAACTTTCTTGGCCTGCCGACATCTTCTCGGATGTCCTTGTTGGACGAGGCCCAAAGGTTTGTTGAAAAAGGCCAGGTTGAAAGCATCCGCTTTTCCACGAGGCCCGACACCGTCACAGAGGCCTCTATCGAGGCTTTAGATCCGTATAGCATTCGGGTAATTGAAGTAGGCGCCCAATCCATGGATGACACAGTCCTTCGTCTCAGCCAACGTGGCCACACTGCAGAGGATACCCGCAGGTCAGTCGAAGTTCTTAAGTGCCGTGGCCTGCGCGTAGGGCTGCAGATAATGCCGGGTCTTCCGGGAGACACCTCAGAATCGATTCTTGAGACCGGCCTGAGAGTGGCCGAACTCAAGCCCGATTTTGTTCGCATCTACCCCACCATTGTGGTCACGAAGACTCTCCTTGAAAAGTGGTATCATGCGGGGCGGTTCAAACCTCTTTCTCTTCCCGATGCCGTTGAGCTAACAAAAAAACTCTATCTTCTTTTTCAAGCACGGGGGATTTCGGTCATCCGGATGGGACTCCAGGCCAGCAGCAGCCTGCTGGAGCCAGGAAGCATTGTGGCCGGTCCATTTCATCCGGCCTTCGGCCATCTCGTACATTCGGCGGTTTTTCTTGACCTTGCGGCCCGGGAACTTCAATCGCAACAGGGCTTGTCCAAAAGCGTCGGGCTCAGGGTCTGCCCAAGAGATGTCCCAAGACTAGTGGGACTGAAAAGGAGCAATATCAAACAGCTCATCCAGCGGTTTTGTCTTGAAGACCTTCAGGTCCTCCCGGATCCAGCAGTTCCAGAAAATAAGGTTAAAGTTGAAAACCCACTGAAAAGGGTTTGCTGTTAAAGCCACTAAAAAATACCGAAAAAGGAGTTGAAAATGGCTCAACTCCCAAAGCTAACGCGACTCTACCAAATGGTAGAGATCTTCTTGGATCGGCGTAGCGCTGTGTCAAAAGTGACCAGTCTGGCACTTTCAACAACAGAGGTAGCGCTGATAATCCTGTCTGCCGGGTCCTTGTTTGTCCCCGCAAATAATTGGGTTGAAATTTCCGCAATCTCTGGAGAAATGCCTTTAAGAATATAGTTGTTGGAATCCAAGATCAGTCTTATGAATGGCTGATACCCAATATCAACAGAGATTCGTCCCTTATGCATGAGCATAGCTATTTCCCAAAGCGAAATCTCACAAAAGATAATCCCGTCGTTATTGTTCGCCTCAGCAATCGCCTTCGAGGCTTTTTTCGACAGCATTTCTGGCTTAAGAGCATCCCATATAATAACATGCGTGTCTGCGACGATCATTTCATAGCCTCCCACTGTTCTGCAACGGGTGACAGTACGTCGCCCACAACAGCGGATTTTCTGAGCTGTTGCAGCGCTTTTCTCGAGCTTTCCATCTTGTCCTCCACAGGAACAAGCATGGCCACCTCTTGTCCTCGAGAAGTTATCGTAACGACTTTACCTTTCTCCACTTTTTTCAAAAACATCCCAATGTTCTCTCTTAACCTGCTTACACCTATTGTTTCCATTGAACCACCCCCATTTCCTTTTGTACAACTATATTGTACTATTCTTCATTAATAATCAAGTTGTTTCTGCTTGGCATCTGCATGCGAAGCAAGTCGACTTGAATATGAAGGGACCCAGAACCAACGAAAAACCCCTTGGCTCTATCAAAAAAAAGCCAAGGGGTTATTGTATATCCAGGTAACTCAAAAAGCTCTGGCATAGCTGTGGCCCCTCAAAACGACCACAACTAATTCAGAAAGCTATCCTATGACGCACACATCGCCGGCGATTTCAAGGAGTTCAGGAAAAATGTCCATGATATTTACCACGCCAATGATCTTGCCGTCCCGGGTAACCATAGGCTGTCTAATCTGTTCCTTAAACATTACGTAAATGGCTTTGTTTATGCTATCGTCTTCCACCAATACCGGATGAATGGGCGACATGACCTCTTTTACTTTCTTCTGAGTCTCTTG